>NZ_QKSL01000019.1:0-59073 GCF_003234615.1 Curtobacterium sp. MCPF17_001 | reverse complement strand
GGAGTCGGCGGCAGCGTGAGGTGTGTAGAGGAGACGGGCCCCGCCCCGCCACCGGCTGCCGGTGCGGCCCGCGGTGCCGATCAGCTGCGCACAACGGGAACCCGCTCGAACCACGGGATGCCGTGGCGCGAGCGGGTTCCTGTTGTGCGCAGCTGATCGGCACCGCGGGCCGCAGCGGCAGCCGGTGGCGGGGCCGGGGCGCCGTCGACTCAGCGGATCAGAACCACTTCTCGGCGCGGTGGTCGGCCTGGATGCGACGGATGGTGTTCGAGCGGGACCGCAGCACGAGCGAGTCGGTGTGGATGACGCCGCGCGAGCGACGGACGCCGTCGACGAGGACGCCGTCGGTGACACCGGTGGCGACGAAGAACGTGTTGTCGCCCGTCACCAGGTCGTCCTGGTCGAGGACCTTGTCCAGGTCGTGGCCGGCGTCGATCGCCTTCTGGCGCTCCTCGTCGTCCTTCGGCTGGAGCTTGCCGAGCAGGACCCCGCCGAGCGCCTTGATCGCGCAGGCCGTGATGATGCCCTCCGGCGTGCCGCCGACGCCGACGCACATGTCGATCGCCGAGCCGGGGAGCGCCGCCGCGATGCCGCCGGCGACGTCACCGTCGAGGAGCAGTCGCGTCCCGGCGCCCGTGGCACGGATGGCGCGGATGAGTTCGTCGTGGCGCGGACGGTCGAGCACGGCCACGACCATGTCCTCGAGGTCCTTGCCCTTGGCCTTGGCCAGCGCGCGGATGTTGTCGCCGATCGGCTTGTCGAGGTCCAGGACCCCGCGACCCTCGGGCCCGGCAGCGATCTTGTCCATGTAGAAGACGGCGGACGGGTCGTACATCGAGCCACGGTCGGACACGGCCATGACGGAGATGGCGTTCTGGCGGCCCGCGGCGGTGAGCGAGGTGCCGTCGATCGGGTCGACCGCGATGTCGCAGGCGGGGCCGTGGCCGTTGCCGACGTGCTCGCCGTTGTAGAGCATCGGGGCGTTGTCCTTCTCGCCCTCTCCGATGACGACCACGCCGTCGAAGTTCACGGTGCCGAGGAACTTCCGCATCGCGTCCACCGCGGCGCCGTCGGCGAGGTTCTTCTCACCCCGACCGACCCACGGCTGCGCACGGATCGCGGCGGCCTCCGTCGCACGCACGAGCTCGAGCGCGAGGTTGCGGTCGGGCTGGAGGAACAGGGAGCCGGTCTCAGTCGTGGGAGTCACACCCCCCAGCGTACCGAGCGTCGACCGTCCGGCCTCCCCGGCGGACGGATGTGCAGAGCGCGATCCGTCCACAGGCACCCGTCACACCCACCACGCACCAACCGGCCCTGACTAGCATCGACCGGGACATCACCGAAGAAGTCGAAGGAGATCCCAGTGCCCATCGCAACGCCGGAACAGTACGCCGAGATGATCGACCGCGCGAAGGCCGGGAAGTTCGCCTACCCCGCGGTCAACGTGTCGTCCTCGCAGACCATCAACGCGGTCCTCCAGGGACTGACCGAGGCGGGCTCCGACGGCATCATCCAGGTGACCACCGGCGGGGCGGACTACTTCGCCGGCCAGACCGTCAAGAACCGTGCCGCCGGTGCGCTCGCGATGGCGGCCTTCGCGCACGAGGTGGCGAAGAACTACCCGATCACCGTCGCGCTGCACACCGACCACTGCCCGAAGGACGCCCTCGACGGCTTCGTCCTGCCGCTCATCGCCGCGAGCGAGGAAGAGGTCCGCCAGGGTCGAAACCCCATCTTCCAGTCGCACATGTGGGACGGTTCGGCCGTACCGCTCGACGAGAACATCGACATCGCCAAGACGATGATCGAGAAGACGCGCAACATCAACGCGATCCTCGAGGTCGAGATCGGCGTCGTCGGCGGCGAAGAGGACGGCGTGCAGCACGAGGGCACGAACGACGCCCTGTACACGACCGCGAACGACGTCGAGCGTGTCGTCGAGGCGCTCGGCATGGGTGACCAGGGCCGCTGGATCGCCGCGCTGACGTTCGGCAACGTGCACGGCGTCTACAAGCCGGGCAACGTCAAGCTCCGCCCCGAGCTCCTCGGCGAGATCCAGGACGCCATCGCCCAGAAGCACGGCACCGGCCAGAACCCGCTCGACCTCGTCTTCCACGGCGGGTCCGGGTCGACCGACGACGAGATCCACGAGGCCGTCCGCAACGGCGTCATCAAGATGAACATCGACACGGACACGCAGTACGCGTTCACACGATCGATCGCCGGCTCGATGTTCACCAACTACGAAGGCGTCCTCAAGCTCGACGGCGAGGTCGGCAATAAGAAGCAGTACGACCCGCGCGCCTGGGGCAAGGTCGCCGAGTCCGCGATGGCCGCTCGTGTCGTCGAGGCGACGAAGGTCCTCGGTTCGGCGGGACAGTCCCAGAGCTGACGTCGGACCGGCCAGGAGGCCCGGGGGCGCGTCCGGCGGACGCGCCCCCGTCTGCGTCCGCGAACGCCCACTGCATGCCGGCTCACGACGACGTGCCACGATGGTCGGATGACCGTCGACGCCATCGCCAGCGAGTTCGCCCACTTCGTCACGGAGTCCCCCACCGCGTTCCATGCGGCCTCGGTCGCCCGTGACCGTCTGGTCGCCGCCGGCTTCATCGACCTCGACGAGACCCAGGCGTGGCCGACGGAACCAGGTGCCTACGTGGTGGTCCGCGACGGTGCTGTGATCGCCTGGCGCCTCCCGGACGGCGCGACCGCGACGACGCCCTTCCGCATCCTGGGCGCACACACCGACTCCCCCGGCTTCCGGATAAAGCCAAACCCGACGGTGCGCGTCGGCGGCTGGGAGCAGCTGAACGTCGAGGTCTACGGCGGCCCGGTCCTGTCGACGTGGTTCGACCGTGACCTCCGCATCGCCGGACGGGTCGTCCACCGCGACGGCACGACCGCGCTCTTCGACACCGTCGACGGGGTCGCCCGCATCCCGAACCTCGCGATCCACCTCGACCGCGGCGCCAACGACGGTCCGGCACTCGACAAGCAGCGGCACACGCTGCCGATCGTCGGCACCGACGCCAGCACGGGTGGCACCGACGTGATGGAGTGGCTACGCTCCCGACTCGGCGAGACCGCCGTCTCGTGGGACCTCTTCTTCGCGGACACGCAGGCCCCGTCGCGGATCGGCATCGACCGGGCGTTCCTGGCCTCGGGCCGGATGGACAACCTGACGAGCGTGCACGCCGGACTGCGCGGGCTGCTCGAGGCCCCGGGTGACGGTGACCACATCCCGGTGTTCGCGGCGTTCGACCACGAGGAGATCGGGTCGTCCTCGCCGTCGGGTGCGGGTGGACCGTTCCTCGAGGACGTGCTGGCCCGCGTGCAGGAGGGCCTCGGCGCCACCCGGTCCGAGTCCGCCCGTGCCTTCCGTGCCTCGTGGCTGCTCTCGAGCGATGCCGGACACCTGGTGCACCCCAACCACTCCGAGAAGCACGACCCCACCAACCGCCCGCGGCCGGGTGGTGGTCCGCTCCTGAAGATCAGCGCGAACCAGCGCTACATGACCGAGGCGAAGGGCACCGCGGTGTTCGCCGCCGCGTGTGGGACGGCCGGTGTCGACCACCAGCCGTTCGTCAACGTGAACACGATCCCGGGCGGATCGACGATCGGTCCGATCGCGGCGACCCGGCTGGGGATCCCCACGATCGACATCGGCGTCGGCCTGCTGTCGATGCACTCGGTCCGCGAACTGGTGCACGTCGATGACCTCGCCGACCTGCACGCGGCGGTCGCGGCGTTCCTCGCCTGACCTGGGCGGACCCGGGTCACGAGGCCCGTGTCACGAGGCCCGGGTCTGGAACCCCGGTCCGGAGACCCTGGTTCAGCCGCCCGAGGCCTGACGCATCATCGCTGCGACGAAGCCGTCGTCCTGGAACACCACGATGACGAAGACGATCGAGCTGAACACCGTCGCGACGGCACCGCCGAGCAGCGGCACCCAGAAGGTGCGCCTGCCGGCCCGGAGCCGGAC
The DNA here is from genome assembly GCF_003234615.1 of Curtobacterium sp. MCPF17_001. NCBI lineage: Bacteria > Bacillati > Actinomycetota > Actinomycetes > Micrococcales > Microbacteriaceae > Curtobacterium > Curtobacterium sp. MCPF17_001. The sequence goes on along the minus strand of NZ_QKSL01000019.1, from coordinate 55,091 downwards.
GACGGACCACCAGAGCACGAGGGCGAAGACCACGAGCATGCCGACGGCGCTGATCATCGCGGCGCCGTTGAGCGTGCCCGGGTCCTGCAGTTCCGTGTAGTTCGTCTCGAGGGTCTGGCGGACGGTGGAGGCGACCGAGCCGATCGACAGCGACTGCACGACGCTGACCAGTCCCATCGCCAGGAGGACGAACGTCAGGAGCACGTCGACCGGCGATGCACCGAGCCGGCGGACGGACGGGCCCTCCCGCCGGGTCGTTCCCCGACCGCGGTCCCCCTGCGGCGAGCGGGCCGAGCCGTCCGGACGCGCCGTGCCGTTCGAACGCGCCGCGCCGTTCGAACGCGCCGTGCCGTTCGAGCGCTCGGTGGATGCGACGGCCGACGCGGCGGCGTGATCGCGGTCCCGCTGCTCCTGCCGTTCCTGTTCGACGAGGACGGGGTTGACCCAACCATCGGGTGCGTACTCCCCGTACTGCGGAGCCGGACGACCGGCCGCGCTGGAGACACCGGCCGTACCGGCCGTACCGGCCGCCCCGGCTGTACCGGCCGCGCCGGCCGTACCGGAACCGGCGCCACCACCCGCGGGGTCGACGGACGCGTCGGCGACGACCCGGGCCTCCCGGCCGTCCACCGCCGTCGTCGCCCGCGGCGGGACCCCGGCCCAGCCGTCCGTCTGCGGGTCGGGCCCGGTCATCGGGTGCGCCCGCCGAGCGGACGCGTCGGCTTGCCGTCCGCGTCGGTGCGGAGTTCGCGGGGCAGCGAGAACATCAGGTCCTCGTGCGCGGTGACGACTTCCTCGACCGCACCGTAGCCGGCGTCGGCGAGCTGCTCGAGGACCTCTGCGACCAGGACCTCCGGCACGGAGGCGCCGCTCGTGACCCCGACGGTCTGCACGCCGTCGAGCCACTCCTGGCGGATCTCCTCGGCGTAGTCCACGCGGTGTGCGTCCTTCGCGCCGTACTCGAGGGCGACGTCGACCAGACGGACGCTGTTCGACGAGTTCGCGGAGCCGACGACGATGACCAGGTCCGCTGCCGGCGCGACCTTCTTGACCGCGACCTGGCGGTTCTGGGTGGCGTAGCAGATGTCGTCGGAGGGCGGGTTCTCGATCGACGGGTACTTCTCGCGCAGGAGCCGCACCGTCTCCATGGTCTCGTCGACGCTCAGGGTGGTCTGCGACAGCCACACGAGGTTGTCCGGGTCGGGGACGTCGAGCGCAGCGACGTCGGCCGGACCGTTCACCAGGATCGTCCGGTCGGGTGCGTGGCCCATGGTGCCCTCGACCTCTTCGTGGCCGGCGTGCCCGATGAGGATGATGGTGCGCTCGGCCTTGGCGAACCGGGTGGCTTCGCGGTGCACCTTGGTGACGAGCGGGCAGGTCGCGTCGATGGCGTGCAGGTCGCGGTCCGCGGCACCGGCCACGACGGCCGGGGAGACACCGTGCGCGCTGAAGACGACGTGCGACCCACGGGGCACCTCGGCGACGTCGTCGACGAAGACGGCTCCGCGCTGCTCCAGCGTGGACACCACGTGGACGTTGTGGACGATCTGCTTGCGGACGTAGACCGGCTCACCGTACTGCTCGAGCGCCTTCTCGACGGCGACCACGGCCCGGTCGACGCCGGCGCAGTACCCGCGTGGTGCGGCGAGCAGGACCCGCTTGGGCCCGCTCACCGGGACGTCGCGCAGTCGACCGCGCGCTGCGGGGACCCGCGGCGGGGCGAGCGGGACCGAGTGGCCGTTGGTGATCGTCACGTCCCCGATGATAGGTGAGCAGGACCCGCGCAGCCTGGGCACCGACGAGCCTGTGGAGGAGCGTCGCCGCCCGGGATGTCCCCGGTGTCCGGCAGCATGGACCGCACGACGAGAGAGGGGCGCCATGGCGATCGAACAGGGGCCGCCCACGGCAGAGGACCCGTGGCCCGTCGCGCTGCTCGGCGCGAAGCTCCGGGACTGGATCGACCGACTCGGGGTGGCCTGGGTCGAGGGTGAGATCACCCAGTGGAACGTCGCCGGCGGCAACGTCTACGGCAAGCTCAAGGACGTCGAGGTCGACGCCACCGTCTCGTTCTCCATCTGGTCGAGCGTGCGCTCCCGGGTGCCGTCGGACCTCAAGCAGGGCGCCCGTGTCGTCGCCGCGGTGAAGCCGAACTACTGGGTCAAGGGCGGCTCGTTGACCATGCAGGTCGTCGAGATGAAGCACGTCGGGCTCGGGGACCTGCTCGAACGCCTCGAGCGGCTGCGTCGGGCCCTGGCGGAAGAAGGACTCTTCGACCCCGCGCGCAAGAAGCGTCTGCCGTTCCTGCCGCACCGCATCGGGCTGATCACCGGCAAGGACTCCGACGCTGAGAAGGACGTCAAGCGGAACGCGCAGCTCCGGTGGCCCCAGGTCGAGTTCCGGACCGTGCACACCGCGGTGCAGGGCGACCGAGCCGTCGCCGAGGTCACGGCAGCCATTCAGGAACTCGACGCCGACCCCACGGTCGACGTCATCATCGTCGCCCGCGGCGGCGGCGACTTCCAGAACCTGCTCGGTTTCAGCGACGAGGGCCTGGTCCGGGCCGCCGCGGCCGCGACGACGCCGATCGTCTCCGCGATCGGGCACGAGGCCGACCGACCGATCCTCGACGAGGTCGCGGACCTCCGCGCCTCCACCCCGACCGACGCGGCGAAGCGCGTGGTCCCGGACGTGGCCGAGGAACTGGCCAACGTCCGGCAGGCCCGCGCCCGGCTCGGGCTGCGGCTCTCGCACACGCTCTCGGTGGAGGCCGACCGGATCGCGGCCCTCCGCTCGCGTCCGGCACTGGCGTCCACCGCCTGGCTCGTGGACACCCGCGCCGAAGAGGTCGCTCGTGACCTCTCGCGCGCCCGGGAACTCCTCGACCGGCGCATCGAGCGCTCCCACTCCGAGGTCGGCCACCTGACCGGTCGGCTCCGCGCCCTGTCCCCGCGGGACACCCTCCGCCGCGGGTACGCGATCGTGCAGACGGACACCGGGGCGGTGGTGCGCGGCGCGGACGACCTCGACGGGGCGACACCGGTGCACGTCACGCTCGGCACGGGGACCGCGGTCGGCACGCTCGAGGCGGACGGGCCCGGTCCCGACGGCTCGGGTTCCTGAGCCGGGAGGCCCGTCCACACTCCGCCAGGACGCACGCCACCGCCCCTCCACCGCTGCCGTCCTCCACAGGAGCGGTCCTCCACAGGAGCGGGCGGCAGCCGCCACGTCGGTGGCGGCTCGGTAGGATCGGCATGTGTCTTCCGAGCAGCAGTCCGAGCAGTCCGACGTCCGCTCGCTGAGCTACGAAGCGGCGCGTGACGAACTCGTCCGTGTCGTCTCCGAGCTCGAGCAGGGGTCGGCGACCCTCGAGCGGTCCCTGGGCCTGTGGGAGCGCGGCGAAGCCCTCGCCGCGCGGTGTGAAGAGTGGCTCGTCGGCGCCCGCGCCCGACTCGACGCGGCGCGCTCCGCGACCGAGAACGGCAGCGCGGACCAGTCCGCAGCGGGAGACGCCCGATGAGCGATCCGGAGACCGGCCGCCCGATCGTCGCCGAACTCGGGCGCCCCGAGACGGCGGAGGAGACCTGGGCGCGTAAGGACACCGCCCGCCGAGCCCGCCGTGAACACCAGACGGCGTTCAACCTCGTGCTGGCGCTCATCGCGTCGCTCGGTATCGTGCTGTTCCTGGTCGCCGTCGTGGTCCGCCCCGACCAGGCCGTCGACCGCTCGGTCGACTACCGACAGGTCGCGCAGCAGGCCGACGTCTCCGGGGCGCAGCTCCTCGTGCCGGACCTGCCGTCTTCGTACACCTCGAACCACGCCGAGTACCAGTCCGGTTCGGCGCGGGGGGTCGCGGTGTGGACCATCGGCCTCCTGACGCCCGACGACCAGTACATCGGCATGCACCAGGGCATCGACGCCAACGACACCTGGATCGCCGACCAGCTCGAGCAGAAGCCCGCGACCGGGTCGCGCACGATCGCCGGGACGAAGTGGACCGTCTACGACCGCCGTGACGAGGGCAAGGGCGCGGGCAACAACGCGTACGCCCTCGTGACCACCTCGGGCAAGGACACCGTGGTGCTCGCCGGCACCGCCGACCAGGAGTCCTTCACGACGGTGGCGACGGCGGTCGGCAAGGAACTCACCCGCTAGGCAGCACTTCCGCCGGCAGCAGCACGCGACCCCGCACACCGCCGAGAACCCGAACACCCCCGTGAACCCGAACAGCCCGAGGAACGACACACGATGACCGACCGCGCCGCCTCCACCCCCGCCGACGCCCTGCGACTCCTCGTCGAGGGCAACGCCCGCTTCGCCGCCGACAAGCGCCGCACCGGCCGCATCGACCCCGAGCGCCGCTCCGAGCTGCAGGGCTCCCAGGCCCCGTTCGCGACCGTCCTGGGCTGCTCGGACTCCCGCGTGCCGTTCGAGCACGTCTTCGACGCCGGCATCGGTGACGTCTTCGCGATCCGCAACGCCGGGCAGATCGTGGACGACGTGGTGCTCGGCTCGATCGAGTTCGCCGTCGTCGCGCTCGGCACCCCACTGGTCGTCGTGCTCCGCCACACCCAGTGCGGCGCCGTCGCTGCAGCACGGTCCGGCGAGCCGGTACCCGCCCCGCACCTGCAGGCTCTCGTCGACGCGATCACCCCGAGCGTCGAGCGGGTCCGCGCCACCGACCCCGACGTCGCCCAGGAGGCCGTGGGGGCTGCGCACCTCGAGTCCAGCCTGAAGGCGATCCTGGACCGGTCGGGGGCCGTCTCCGACGCGATCGCGGACGGTAGGTTGGCCGTGGTCGGCGCGACCTACGACCTCACCACGGGCGAGGTCACGATCGACACCGTCGTCGGACAGGCCTGACCCGACGACGTGACCGCTCCGGCAGCGACGAGCCGCCGGAGCGCCACCGACACCGCCGCGACCGCGACCCGGTGTGAGCACCACGAGGAAGGACCACGACGACGTGACCGACACCACCACCCCCGCTGACGGCGAGTTCCGCATCGAGCACGACACGATGGGCGAGGTGCGGGTCCCCGCGTCGGCCCTCTACCGTGCCCAGACGCAGCGGGCCGTGGAGAACTTCCCGATCTCGGGCACCGGCCTCGAGTCGGCGCAGATCGTGGCCCTCGCCCGCATCAAACGTGCCGCGGCGCTCGTGAACGGTCGCCTCGGCATCCTCGACGACGCCGTCGCGCAGGCCATCGCCACCGCGGCCGACTCGGTGATCGGTGGCGAGCACCACGACCACTTCCCGGTCGACGTCTACCAGACCGGCAGCGGCACCTCGTCGAACATGAACATGAACGAGGTCCTGGCGACGCTGGCCTCCCGCGTCGCCGGCACCGAGGTCCACCCGAACGACCACGTCAACGCGTCGCAGTCCTCGAACGACGTCTTCCCCACCTCGGTGCACGTCGCCGTCACCGATGCCCTCATCCGGTCGCTCGTGCCGTCGCTGGAACACCTCGCCGAGTCCCTCGAGCGCAAGGCCGTCGAGTGGGCGGACGCGGTGAAGTCCGGCCGGACGCACCTGATGGACGCCACCCCGGTGACCCTCGGGCAGGAGTTCGGTGGCTACGCGCGGCAGATCCGCCTGGGCATCGAGCGGGTGAACGCCACGCTCCCCCGCGTCGCCGAGGTCCCGCTCGGCGGCACCGCCGTCGGCACCGGCATCAACACGCCGAAGGGGTTCCCGCAGCAGGTCATCGCCCAGCTCGCCGAGGACACCGGGTTGCCGATCACCGAGGCCCTCGACCACTTCGAAGCGCAGGGCGCCCGTGACGCCCTCGTCGAGGCGTCCGGCGCCCTGAAGGTCATCGCCGTCAGCCTGACCAAGATCAACAACGACCTGCGCTGGATGGGCTCCGGGCCGAACACGGGCCTCGGCGAGCTGCACATCCCCGACCTGCAGCCGGGCTCGTCGATCATGCCCGGCAAGGTGAACCCGGTCATCCCGGAGGCCACGCTCATGGTCGCCGCCCGGGTGATCGGCAACGACGCCACCGTGTCGTGGGCAGGCGCCTCCGGCTCGTTCGAGCTGAACGTCGCGATCCCGGTGATGGGGACGGCGCTCCTCGAGTCAATCCGACTGCTCGCGAACAGCTCCCGGGTGCTCGCCGACAAGACGGTCGACGGACTGCAGGCGGACCTCGAGCGGGCGCGTGCCTTCGCGGAGTCCTCGCCGTCGATCGTGACGCCGCTGAACCGGGTCATCGGCTACGAGTCGGCCGCGAAGGTCGCGAAGTACGCCGTCGCCGAGGGTCTCACGGTCCGCGAGGCCGTCGTGGCCCTCGGGTTCGTCGAGCGCGGTGAGGTCTCCGAGGAGCAGCTCGACAGCGCCCTCGACGTCCTGAGCATGACCCACCCGAACTGACCCGTCCGGACGACGCCGGCGTCTGCACGAGACGCCGCCGAGTGCACGAGACGCCGCCGACTTCGGCGGCGTCTCGCGCGTCCAGCGGCGTCCCGGGAGCCCGGCGCCGTCTCGCACCTCCGGCGGCGTCCCGAGAGCCCGGCGCCGTCTCGCACCTCCGGCGCCGTCTCGCACCTCCGGCGCCGTCTCGCGAGTCTGGCGGCGTCTCGCGAGCCCGGCACCGTCCCTCGAGCCCGGCGGCGTCTCGCCAGCCCGGCGGCGTCTCGCACCGCGATGGGTGGGAGGCACGGCGCGGGCCCGCACCGCGCCTCCCGCCCGTCCTTGCTCGCGTCCACTGCGCCGCGGCTTGAGGCGGCTGCGCACAACGGAAGCCGCTCCGAACCACGGCATCCCGTGGTTCGGAGCGGTTTCCGTTGTGCCTGTCCGGCCAGCGCCGGCGGGCCGGCCGCCGCGGCGGCCGCGCTGCGCGGCGCCACGGCTGCGCCAGCGCCGCGGCCGCGGCGCGCCGCCTGCCCGCTACGCGAGGTCCGGCGAGTCGAGCATCTCGGTCACGAGCGCCGCGATCGCGGACCGCTCCGAGCGCGTCAGCGTCACGTGTGCGAACAGCGGGTGCCCCTTGAGCCGCTCGATCACCGAGGCGACCCCGTCGTGCCGCCCGACGCGCAGGTTGTCCCGCTGGGCGACGTCGTGGGTGAGCACGACGCGGGAGTTCTGTCCGATCCGGGACAGCATGGTGAGCAGGACGTTCCGTTCGAGGGACTGCGCCTCGTCGACGATGACGAACGCGTCGTGCAGGGACCGTCCGCGGATGTGGGTGAGGGGCAGGACCTCGAGGATGCCGCGTTCGACGACCTCCTCGAGGACGTTGTCGGACACGAGTGCCCCCAGGGTGTCGAACACCGCCTGCGCCCAGGGGTTCATCTTCTCGGAGGCATCGCCCGGCAGGAACCCGAGCTCCTGCCCCCCGACGGCGTACAGCGGACGGAACACCATGATCTTCTTGTGCTGTTGGCGTTCCAGGACGGCTTCGAGTCCGGCGCACAGCGCGAGCGCCGACTTGCCGGTGCCGGCGCTGCCGCCGAGCGAGACGATGCCGATCTCCGGGTCGAGCAGGGCGTCGATCGCCAGTCGCTGTTCGGCGGAGCGGCCGCGGAGGCCGAACACCTCGCGGTCGCCGCGCACCAGCGACACCGCGCCGGCGGAGTGCACGCGGCCCAGCGCTGAGCCACGTTCGGAGTGGATGACCACGCCGGTGTTGACGGGCACGCCGTCGAGGTCGGGGGTCCGGATCTCCTCGGTCTCGTAGAGGTCGGCGACCTGGTCGCCGGACACCTGCAGGGTCGTGATGCCGGTGTAGCCGCTGTCGACGGCGAGTTCCGCGCGGTACTCCTGCGCGGCGAGGCCGATCGAGGCGGCCTTCACCCGGAGGGGCAGGTCCTTCGACACGACGACCACGTCGAGCCCGTCGTTGGCCAGGTTCGACGCGACGGCCAGGATCCGGGAGTCGTTGTCACCGAGCTGCAGTCCGGACGGCAGGACGGACTGGTTGGAGTGGTTGAGCTCGACGCGCAAAGACCCGCCGTCACCGACCGCGACGGGGAAGTCGAGTCGTTCGTGTTCGATGCGCAGCTCGTCGAGGATCCGCAGCGCCTGCCGGGCGAAGTACCCGATCTCCGGGTCGTTGCGCTTCGACTCGAGTTCGCTCACGACCACGACCGGCAGGACCACCGCGTGCTCGTCGAAGCGGAACAGGGCGCGCGGATCACTGAGCAGCACCGAGGTGTCCAGCACGTACGTGCGCTGGGCGACCGGCGTGGACGAGTCCGCGGCCCGGCTGCTCGCAGCGGTGTGCTGCGGCGAGGTGGAAGACGTTCCGCGAGAGACGTTCTGAGAGGTCACGACCGCTCCATCCCCGGGCCGCGCTCGGCCCGGTCATGTCCTTCGACGCGGCCACTGGAGCGGTCCCGGAGCACCGACCGTGGCCGCTCCGACCGGGCGCGTTGCCCGATGTCGCCAAGCTACGACGCGCGGTGCGACGGCACCAGCGACACGCCTGGTCCTGCGGTTACGGTCGTGTGTCGTCCGGCTGAACGTCCGGGAGGCGCGGTGCGGACCCGCCACGCGCCTCCCGCCCGTCTCGCCACGCCCAGCACCCGGCGCCGAGCGGTCACAGGACGTCGCTCCAGCCACCCCAGAGCGACACGACGTGACCGCTCGGCGGAGTGCAGACGGGCAGTCGTGACCGCTCGGCGCCGGGCCAGAAGCGCCAGCGTCAGCCCATCGTGGCGTACGAGATGCACGCGTCGCGGAACATGCCCAGCGTCTCGTCCGTGGTGGACGCGAACGCGGACACCCGCACCTCGCCGAGACGAGCGGTCGCGGTGACACCGTGGTTGTGCATCGCCGCGGTGAGCGCCGTGAGCCGTCCGGCGGCGGGTCGGAGGACGACGATGCCGGCACGCTCCCGGGGGTCGCGGCTGGACTCGACGGGCAGCCCGAACTCGTCCGCGATGTCGATGATCCGGTCCACCCGGTCGGCGATGCGCTCCTGCACGGCGGCGACGCCGACCGCGGTGAGGCGTTCGAGTGAGACGGCGAGGCGAGCTTGCGAGACCGGGTCGACGCGCGACATGGCGAAGGCGGCGGCTGCGGGGCGGACGCTCGGCACGTCGGTGGGCCAGCCGGTCGTGCCGTGCGGTCCGGACAGTGCCGGCTTGACGCGCTCGAGCGCACGGTCGCTGAACGCGGTGAACCCGGTGCCCCACCCGGCGTGCAGCCACTTCTGGCCGCCGGTGGCGACGACGTCGGCGACCTCGTACGGAGCGTCGACGATGCCGAAGCCCTGGATGGCGTCGACGATGAGCAGACGGTCACCGATGACGTCGCGGATGGCCGCGAGGTCGGCGAGGTACCCGGTGCGCCAGTCGACGAGGGACAGCGCGACCGCGGTGACGTCGTCGGACAGACGCTCGCGGATGAGGTCGGGCGTGAGCCAGCCGGCGCCGGACTCGATGACGACGGGCTGCACGCGGCCGCCGGTGGCCGAAGCGGCGCTGGCGAGGGCGAGCGGGAGCGACGGGTACTCGTCGGCGGCGACGAGCACCCCGCCGGTCAGGCCGAACGCGGTGTGCAGCAGGCCGGGGGTGGTGGCGGTCTGCGAGACGACCTGGTCCTCGCGGCGGCGGACGAGCCGGGCGGCGACGGCGCGGACGCGGGCGTCCTGCTCGTCGAGCGTCTCCATGGCCCCGAAGCGCATGTGCTCCTGGATGTGGCCGAGGACGCGCTGCTCCTCGAGGACGGCGGTCTGCACGGGACCGAAGGCAGCGTGGTCGAGGTATCCGGGCTCCTCGGCGAAGCCGGCGACGTACTCGTCGATCGTGGTCACGGGGGCACCTTCCAGTGGGCAGAACCCTGTGAGCCTACTGGGACCCGTGCATGCGGGCGAATGCAGTCCGCGGAACGCCACGAGGCGGATGCCGGCGATCGGAGGTCATGAGAAGCTCTCGCTTCCTGTGCGGGCACTCAGACCCGTGAAGTCAGCCGCCGAACCGGCGCGACCGCAACCCGAAGTCGCGGACCGCCCGGAGGAAGTCGACCTCCCGGAGGTCCGGGTAGAACGCCTCCACGAAGTAGAACTCGCTGTGTGCGCTCTGCCACAGCAGGAAGTCCGACAGCCGCTGTTCCCCCGAGGTCCGGATCATCAGGTCCGGGTCCGGCTGCCCCTGCGTGTACAGGTGGTCGCCGATGAGCTCGGGCGTGAGGACCTCGGCCAGGGTGTCGAGCGTCCCGCCGCCCTCACCGTGGCTCCGGACGATGCTCCGCATGGCGTCGGCGATCTCCCGCCGGCCGCCGTAGCCGACCGCCAGGTTGATGTGCAGCCCGGTGTGGTCGGCGGTGCGCTCCTCGGCGGCTGCGAGTGCCGCGACGAGCTCCGGCGGCAGGCCGTCGTTCGAGCCGACGTGCTGGACACGCCAGGTGCGGTGGTGCGAGAGCCGCTCGGCCAGGTCCGCGATGATCCCGACGAGTTGGTCGAGCTCCTCGCCGCCACGGCCCTTCAGGTTGTCGGCCGAGAGCAGGTAGAGCGTGACGACCTGGATGTCGAGGTCCTCGCACCAGGACAGGAACTCGGGGATCTTCGCCGCGCCGGCCCGGTGCCCGTGGGCGGCGGTCTCGAGGCCCAGCTGTCGGGCCCACCGTCGGTTCCCGTCGACGATCATCGCGACGTGCCGGGGCTTCTGCGCCCCGTCGATCTGACGGCGGATGCGGTTCTGGTAGGCGCGGTAGAGGAGCCCGCGTCCCGCCCATCCCAGCCTGCCCGTCACGCGTCGACTGTAGTGCAAGCACCCCTCGTGCTGACTCTCAGCCACCGTCCCGTCCGCCGGCCGTACGGTCGGAGCATGCAGTCAGACCAGGGCGTGCCCGCCCTCCCCCACGTGCCGTTCACGGAGGAGGCCGAGACCACCCCGACCACGACCGGTCCCGCCGACGCCCGCCCGGCATGGCGGGGTTGGATCCACGCCGGCACGTTCCCGTTCGCAGCGGCCATGGGCATCGTGCTCATCACGCTCGCGGCGACCCCGGCGGCGAAGGGTGCGAGCGCCGTGTTCATGGCCACGTCGTTGATCATGTTCGGCGTCTCGGCGACCTACCACCGCTTCCCCTGGCGACCGGTCGTCAAGCGCGTGCTCAAGCGCATCGACCACACGAACATCTTCCTGCTCATCGCCGGCACCTACACACCCGTCGCGGTCTGCGCGCTGCCGCACGCACTGATGGTGATCGTGCTGTGGGTGATGTGGAGCGGCGCGTTGCTCGGCGTCGCGTTCCGCGTCTTCTGGATCGGCGCACCACGGTGGTTGTACGTGCCGCTGTACCTGGCGCTCGGCTGCGCGGCGTTCCTGATCCTGCCGCAGCTCTTCGCCGCCAGCGTGCCGATGACGGTGCTCGTGCTCGCCGGCGGGCTGGCCTACATCCTCGGCGCGGCCGTCTACGGCTTCAAGCGTCCGGACCCCTCGCCGACGTTCTTCGGCTTCCACGAGGTCTTCCACGCCCTCACGGTCGTCGCCTTCGCGGCACAGTGGGCCGGCATCCTCGTGATCGCGCTGCACCCGGTGCGCTGACCCGGCCGTCAGGGTCCCCGTCCGCGCCAGACGCCGCCGTCCGAGCCAGACACCGCCGTCCGTGCAAGACCTCGCCGGCGGCGTCCTGCGCACACGAGGGCGTCTCCCGCAGACGGCGGGGCGCGACCCACGGACGGGAGGCTCCCCACCAGCCGGTGGGGAGCCTCCCGTCCGTCAGTGGGTCGCGTCAGCCGCGCTCGGTGTCGTCGCCGACGTCGGCCCGGCCGTCCTCCGCGGCACGCCGCGCCGGCTCGTCCGTCACGGCACCGTCGCCGGAGTCACCGGCGACCTCGGCCTCCAGGCGCTCCCGGATCTCGGCCCGGTAGCGGGTCCGGCGGATGCGTCGGGTCATGTCGACCACCAGCAGGATCGTCACGATGGCGACCAGGGCGATCGCGACGAAGCCGGCGACCCCCGGGGTGACGTCGACGTCCGGGACGCCACTCGGGCTCGGACTGGGGGTGGTGGCGGCCAGTACCGCGGCGATGGTGCTCACGCGTGTGCGTCCTCTTCGGATGGGATGCCTGCGAACAGGTCGGACTCGGGGAGCTCGGTGGGGACCCGGGACTCGACGAGCTGGTAGTCCTCGGTCGGCCAGACCTCGGCGAGCAGGTCGTTCGGCCAGTAGAAGAAGGGGCTGTCCGGCGGCACCTGGCTGGCGTGTGCGCGGAGTGCGGCGTCGCGGGCGTCGAAGTACTCGTGCACGTCGACGTGGGACGTGGCGAGGTCCGGGCGGTCCGCGAACCGCTCCACCCACTCGCCGAGCTGCTCGAGGAGCGGGTTCTCGGGCTCCCGCTCGCGCAGCGCCTCGTGGAAGGCGGTGAACCGGCGCGGGTTCATCGTCCGCTCGTAGTAGAGCTTCGAGACCGACCAGGCCGGTCCGGCATCCGGGTACGTCTCGGGGTCGGCGGCATCGCGCCAGGCGGCGACCGAGACCTCGTGCGTCCGGATGTGGTCCGGGTGCGGGTACCCGCCGTTCTCGTCGTACGTGACCAGGACGTGCGGACGGAAGCGCCGGATGACGCGGACCAGTGCCTCGGTGCTGTACTCGAGCGGCACGGTCGCGAAGGTGCCGGGCCGGACGGTCTCGCCCTTCTCGGCGTCGGGCAGGCCGGAGTCGTGGTACCCGAGCCACACGTGGTCGATGCCGAGGGCTGCCTGCGCTGCGGCCATCTCGGTGCGCCGGAAGCCGGCCATGTCGCGGTGTGCCCGGGCCTTCGCGGTGTCCGAGAGCTGCTCGTTGAGGATGTCCCCCGCTTCGCCACCCGTGCACGAGACGACGAGGACCTGGGCGCCGTCGGCCACGTACTTCGCCGCCGTGGCCGCTCCCTTGCTCGACTCGTCGTCGGGGTGGGCGTGCACGGCCAGCAGACGATGGGGCAAGGCGTTCCTCCACAGCTCGCGGACTTGCGGTCGCGGGTGGCGCACGGCGAGCGTGAACTACCCTGGGATCAGGATAATCACCCCGGGAGCCCCGAACTGTCCGATCAGCACCACGCCCCAGCAGGCGGTACCGAACGCGGTACGTCCACCGTCCTCGACGACCGGACGTCGCTCGACGACCGGTACGGGCGCAGCGCGGACACCCGGCGGCGCGGCAAGCTGTTGGCCGTCGTGATCGCGGTGGGCATCGCGGTCGTGTTCGCCGTCTGGGTGATCTGGGCGGGCCCCGGTCAGACCACGCACGGGCTCGACACCGACGACGTCGGGTACGAGGTCCTGTCCGACCACAGCGTCGTCGTCCACACCCAGGTCGCCGTCGACCCGGGCACCCGTGTGGAGTGCGCGGTGCAGGCGCTGGACAAGTCGTACACGATCGTCGGATGGCGGGTCGTGACGCTGCCCGCGGAGGAGCAGCGCGACCGCTCGATCTCGACGCAGGTGAACACGACGACGCGGGCGGTCACCGGGTTGATCCACTCGTGCTGGGTTCCCTAGACTGCTCGGAATCACGAATCGAGACCGGCCGCCGGCCGGTCTCGATTCTTTTGCGCCACACGCCGTGACCGGTCCCGACCACCACGGCCGAAGGGAAACGACATGAGCAACGACACGCAGGGCACCTGGCTGACCCAGGAGGCGTTCGACCGTCTCACCGCCGAGCTCGAGCAGCTCACCGGCCCGGCCCGCATCGAGATCGCGAGCCGCATCGAGGCCGCCCGTGAAGAGGGCGACCTCAAGGAGAACGGCGGCTACCACGCCGCCAAGGACGAGCAGGGCAAGATCGAGGCCCGCATCCGGTCGCTGACCGAGCTCCTCAAGCACGCCACGGTGACGGAGGCCGAGTTCGACGGCACCGTCGAGCCGGGCACCGTCGTCACGGCCACGATCGCCGGCGACCCGTCGACGTTCCTGGTGGGCAACCGCGAGATCGTCGCCGAGGGCTCGGACCTCACCGTGTACAGCCCGGTCAGCCCGGTGGGTGCCGCGATCCTCGGCCTCCGCACCGGCGGCAAGACCTCGTACACCGCGCCGAACGGCAAGGAGATCGCGGTCGAGGTCACGAACGTCGAGCGCTACGAGCCCTAGGCCGTCGCTGCCGTCCGGCGCCTGACACTCCAGCCCGGGGTGCGCTCTCCCTCGCGCACGCCGGGCTGTTGCGTGTGCGGGCTCGTGCGTGCCCGCCGAGTGGTCACGACACCCTATCCGCGTCCGGACCCCGTCGACGGTGGCCGGCACCGTCCTGGAAGCCCGTGGCCCGTCCGGCGTGCGCCGGACGTCGGAGCCGGGGCGGGCCTCCAGGCCGCTGCCGCCGTCCGTCGATCCGTCAGTTCGTGAGCTGCTCCGGGCGGAACCCGGCTTCCTGCAGGCGCGCCATCACCTCGTCCGCGTGGCCGGGGCCGCGCGCCTCGATGGACAGGTCGAGCGCGACCTCGTTGATGACGAGTCCCTGGCCGTGCCGGGTGTGCAGGACCTCGACGACGTTCGCACCGGCGTCCGAGATGATCTGGGACACGCGGGCCAGCTGGCCCGGGCGGTCCGGCAGCATGATCCGGATGCCGATGTAGCGCGACGCCGCGACGAGGCCGCGGGTGATGATCCGCTCCATCATGAGCGGGTCGATGTTGCCGCCGCTGAGCAGCACCACGGTCCGGCCGGTGTCGTGCACGGCGCCGGACATGATCGCGGCGACGCCGACCGCTCCGGCGGCCTCGACCACGAGCTTCGCGCGCTCGAGGAGCACGAGCAGTGCGCGGGCGGTGTCGTCGTCCGAGACGGTGACGATCTCGTCGACCAGGTCGCGGATGATCGGGAAGTTCATGTCGCCCGGACGTGCCACCGCGATGCCGTCGGAGATCGTCGGTGACGTGGTGATCGTCATCGGCTCCCCCGCGACGATCGAGGACGGGTAGGCGGCGGCGTTCTCGGCCTGCACGCCGATGACCCGGATCTCGCGGCCCAGGCGTTCGGCGAGGCCCTTGACGGCGATCGCGATGCCGGAGATGACCCCGCCGCCGCCGATCGGGACGACGACCGTGTCGACGTCGGGGACCTGGTCGAGGATCTCGAGCCCGAGCGTGCCCTGACCGGCGATCACGGCGGGGTGGTCGAACGGCGGGATGAAGACCGCTCCGGTGCGGGCCGCGAACTCCTTCGCGGCGGACAGCGCCTCTTCGACGGAGTGCCCGCGGAGCACCACGTCGGCGCCGTAGCGGCGGGTGGCCTGCAGCTTGGGCAGGGCGACGCCCACCGGCGTGAAGATCGTGGCGGGGATGCCGAGCTCACGGGCGGCGAAAGCGACCCCCTGCGCGTGGTTGCCGGCGCTGGCGGCGACGACCCCGGCCTCCCGTTCGGCCGCCGACAGGGTCGACAGCCGGTTGTAGGCGCCGCGGACCTTGTACGCACCGGTGCGCTGCAGGTTCTCGCACTTCAGGTGGACGGGTGAGCCGAGCAGTCCCTCGAGGAACTTCGACGTCTCCATCGGGGTGACCCGTGCGACCCCGGCGATCGTCTCGCGCGCCGCCTCGATGTCGGCGAGCGTCGGGATCGGGGGCGCAGTCGTGTCGGTCACGATCCCATCATCGTCGGTCGCGGACTCCGCGGCTGCCACGTGACGCTCAGTTGGTGCTGGCGGTGCCGGGCTCGGCGGCCGGCTGCGCGTCGCTGCCGGGCGCCGGGACGTCGTCGCCGACCTGGTGCCGTCGTCGCCGCAGCAGCTGGATCCTGCCGTGCTGACCGTGCTTCGGGGTGGCCTCGAGCACGTGGTCCGAGTCGAGCCCACGCCAGCGACCGCTCGCGATCGTGGTGACCATCGCGTTCAGGGTGGCGATCAGCGGGACGGCGAAGAACGCACCGGCGATGCCGGCCAGACCGGAGGCTGCGGTCACGCCGAGCACGACGGCCAGCGGGTGCACCTTGACCGCGTTGCCCATCACGAGCGGCTGCAGGATGTGGCCCTCGATCTGCTGCACGAGCAGGACGACACCGAGCACCAGGAGCGCGGCCAGCGGGCCGTTGAAGATCAGGGCGACGAAGACGGCGAGGAAGCCGGTGACGATCGCACCGACGACGGGGATGAAGGCACCGAGGAACACGATCGCGGCGATCGGGATGACCAGGGGCATGCCGCCGAAGAACAGGCCGACGATGAACGCACCCAGGCCGATGCCGACCGCGTCGACGAAGGCGACGAAGATCTGCACCCGGATGAAGCTCGTCAGGGTGATCCAGCCGGCGACGCCCGCACCGTCGACGGTCGCCCGGGCCTTGCGCGGGAACAGCCGTACCGTCCAGCGCCAGACGTTCTTGCCGTCGATGAGCAGGAAGATCGTGGTGAACAGGATGATGAACAGCGCCTCGAACACGTGCGTGGCACTCGAGCCGGCACTCGCGACGCCCGACAGGATCGTGCCGGAGTTGTCCTGCACCCACTTGGTGGCTTCGTCGAGCCAGGTGTTCACGTCTTTCTGTGAGATCCCGAATCCGGAGTTGAGCACGAACGACCGGACGTTGCCGTACTGGGACACGGTGCGGTCCCGGAGCGACGGGTACGAGGCGACGATCTGGTCGATCACGAGCCACACGAGGGCGGCCACCGCGGCGAGCCCGCCCAGCAGGCTGATGATGACCGCGAGCCACTTCGGGACGTGCCAGCGTTGCAGCCGGTTCGAGAGCGGCACGAGCAGGGCGGAGATCACGACGCCGATCAGGAAGGGGATCAGGATCTCGCTGAAGATCGTCATCAGCCAGACGAAGAGGGCGATGACGCCCGCGACGACGAGCACGCGCCACGAGAACGCCCCCGCGATGCGCATGCCGAGTGGTACCGAATCCTCGACCACGGGGTCGGGATGAGTCTTCTTTCCCCATGCCATTCCGCCACTGTAGCCACGCGGAACCGGGCAGGTGCCGGTCCGGGCATGTGCGACGTCGGTCCAGGGGCTGGTCCGGGCGTCGGCGGGGCTCGGTAGCGTTCCCGTCATGGTCAGGACCACGCTCTCCGCTGCCGAGGCCCGCCGCGTCGCCCTTGCCGCGCAGGGGTTCGGTCGGACGCCCTCGGCGGTCCCGTCGCCCTCGGGGGCGGTCCCGTCGCCCTCGGGCTCGTCGGCGATGCTCGTGCCGAACCGGGCGGTGTCGGCCGGCCTCGCCCGACTCGGTGTGCTGCAGATCGACTCCGTCAACGTCTTCGAGCGCAGCCACTACCTGCCGCTCTTCGCCCGACTGGGTCCGTACGACAAAGGCGCCCTCGACCGGCTGACCCTGACGCAGCGCAGCCCGTGGATCGAGTACTGGGCTCACGAGGCGGCGTTCGTCCCGCGTGACGACCTCCGGCTGTTCCGGTGGCGGATGGACGCGTACCGGCAGCGTGACACGACCAACCCGCTCCGGATCCCCGGCGTGGAGCGCACTGCCCGCGTGCGCGGCGAGCTCCTGGCCCTGCTCGCCACCGAGGGACCGATGCCTGCGAGTGCGGTCGAACACGAGTCCAACGTCCGACGGGGCCCGTGGTGGGGCTGGAGCGACGTGAAGCACGGGCTCGAGCAGCTCTTCCGCTGGGGAGACGTCGTCAGCGCGGGACGGTCCGGGTTCGAGCGGGTCTACGCCCTGCCGCAGCAGGTGCTGCCGTCGGGGTACTTCGCGACCGCACCCAGCCGGGCCGACGCCGTGCGGGAGCTGGTCCGCCGCTCGGCCCGGGCCGTGGGCGTCGGCACGCGCGCCGACCTCGCCGACCACCACCGACTGCGTGCGGACGACACCGCTGCCGCGATCGCCGACCTGCAGGACGCCGGCGAGCTGGTCCCGGTCACGGTCGAGGGCTGGCGGGACCGGGCGTGGATGCACGTCGACGCCCGGGTGCCGCGTCGGGTCGAGGTCGACGCCGTCCTCAGCCCGTTCGACCCGGTGGTGTGGTTCCGTCCGCGGGCTGAGCGGCTGTTCGGCTTCCACTACCGGATCGAGATCTACACGCCCGCGCCGAAACGGGTGTTCGGGTACTACGTGCTCCCGGTGCTGCAGGACGACGCCCTGGTCGGGCGGGTCGACCTGAAGAGCGATCGGCAGCGCGGCGTCCTGCACGTCCGGACGGCGTGGCACGAGCCCGGAGCCGTGATCGATGTCGAGCGGCTCGCAGCGCTACTCCGGCGGACGGCGGCGTGGCAGGGGCTCGACGGGGTCGAGGTCACCGACCGCGGCACGGCGGCACACGCACTCGCCGCAGCGCTCGGAGTCACACCCCGGCCCTGACGAGGCGTGCCGGGGATCCGATGGCCGGGACCGCTAGAACTGCACCCGCGGCGGCTCGGCGATGGCGGCCGGCTCGGCGGTCTCGAAGAACGGCGCCGGCCCGACGCCCCGACGCTTCGCGATGCTCGAAGCCGGGAACGACTTGACTTTGGTGTTGAGTTCGCGCACGCCACCGTTGTAGTGCCGGCGGGCGGACTGGATCTTGTCCTCGGTGGACACGAGCCGCGACTGCAACTCGAGGAAGGACTGGCTGGACTGCAGCTGCGGGTACCCCTCGGCCACGCGGAACACGCTCTTCAGCGCCTTCTGCATGTGCCCCTCGGCAGTGGAGGCGGCGACGGCGTCGTGCGCAGCGAGTGTCTCGGCCCGGGCGTCGGTGACGGCGGTCAGGACGGACTTCTCGTGCGCCGCATGACCCTGCACGGTGTCGACGATGGTGGGGAGGAGCTCGGCGCGTTCGTGGAGCTGCGCGGCGATCTCGGCCCAGGCGGTGTCGACGCGCTGCTGCAACGCGACGAGGGACTTCTGGCTGGACCAGAACCAGATGCCGATCACCACCACGAGGACGACGACCACAACGCCGATCACGATGAGCGTCGTGACGAGTCCGGTGTCCATTCGGGCGTACTCCTTTGCGCGTCGGGCCGCAGTTGCGTGCGGACCTCCGCAGCCCGCTGTCGGACCTCAGCGGTCCGGATCGATCTTACCGAGCGCCTCGGAGCGACCTCGCCGCTCGCCGATCTTCACGGCCGATTCCCGAGTGACGCACACCGGGCTCGCGGACCGCGTCCGGAGGGGGCCCGGATCGACGCACGGAAGGGCACGGATGATGCGGAACCGGGGTGTTCCGCCGCGCGGGGTGTTGACCGGAGGGCCCAGATCGCATGGGATGGACAGGATGGACACGGGCGGGGACAACGTGCAGCACCAGGACGTCGGGGGCGACGTCCGTCGTCGACGATCCCGGAGGACTGCCGCCCGGTCGCTCGTCACCATCGTCGGGCTGGTGCTCCTGCCCCTGGTGTCCGTTCCCGCCCTCGCGACGACCACCACGCTCCCCGGCGCCGGGACCGGGACCGGAGCCGGCATTGGAACGGTGGACGCGCCGCAGCCGTCCCGGACGCAGCCTCCCGTCTACTCCAACCCGGTGCCCGCGCCGGCGCCCGGCGCGGGGGACGCCTCGAGCCCGGTCCCGACGAACACCCCCACCCCGCCGTCCGGCGGTACCCCGACCGCGCCGACGATCGTCGACCCGGGGGACATCACGACCGCCCTCGCGCGGTTCGCCGGTCGTGCGACGCCGGGCCACCAGGTCCGCGTCGCCGAACCCGCGGTCCCCTCGGCGTCGGTCTGCCGCGCCACCGCGACGCCCGGCGGGACCTGGTCCTGCGTCGGGACGGTGCGCTCCGGCCCGGCCCAGGTCTTCACCGTCCTGGACACGACGGCGTCCGCGCTGCCGAACGCCGACGCGGCACCGTCGGACGTCATCGTGCCGCCGACCATCGACGCCCGACGCCCGACCACGGGGACCGTCACCGGCACGGGCCACCCGGGTGCCACCGTGACCGTCGCTCGGGCCGGCTCCTCCGCCGCGCTCACCGCGGTCGTCACGGCGG
The DNA here is from genome assembly GCF_003234615.1 of Curtobacterium sp. MCPF17_001. Taxonomy (NCBI): domain Bacteria; kingdom Bacillati; phylum Actinomycetota; class Actinomycetes; order Micrococcales; family Microbacteriaceae; genus Curtobacterium; species Curtobacterium sp. MCPF17_001. Next base: position 35,295 of record NZ_QKSL01000019.1, on the reverse strand, counting down.
CCGGCACCTGGTCGGCTCGATGGGGCACCGGCCCGGGCGCACCGGCCGAGGGCAGCGTCAGTGTCAGTGCCACGCAGACCGCGAGCACCGTGACCGGCTACCGATCGGACCTCCGGAGTGCCGCCTCGGCCGCGAGGACCCTCGTCGTCGACCGGACCGCCCCGGCCGCGCCACGGATCACCGCGCCGGCCGGATCGGCCGCGGGCAGCGCGCAGCGGGTCCGGATCGCCGGGACGGCCGAGCCGCGCACCGTCGTCACCGCCTACGTCGACTCGACCGCGGTCTGCCGGGCGTCCGTCGCCGCGGACGGGTCGTGGTCCTGCCGCGCAGCCGACAGCCTCCGCGCCGGGTCGCACATGGCCCGTGCGGTCGCCCAGGACGAAGCGGGCAACACCTCGTCCGCGGCGACCGCCGTCGTGTTCCGCGTCTCCCGGGGCGCCTCCGTCGCCCCGGCCGCCAGCTCCCCCGGCACCACCCCCGGCAGTGGCGGCGGCGCGGACGGCGGCGGTCCCCACGGCAGCGGCACCGGTCCGGCCCACGGATCGGGCTCCGGTACGACCCATGGGTCCGGCATCGGCACGCCCGGAACCGGGTCGAGTGACGACGGTACGTCCGGCAGCGCGCTGCCCGGCGGTGGCGCCGGCGGTTCCGGCAGCCACGGCGGCCGTCCCGACTGGACGGGTCCCGCCGGTGACTGGACCGTCGCCACCGGGTACGACCACGCCGTGCCCACCATCCAGTCCGCGTCCTCGTGGCGCACCCTCGCCGTCGCGGCCGGCGTCGCCGCCGTGTTCCTCCTGCTCGTCGCCGGCCCGGTCCGCGTCCTCGCCGGCGCCCTCCGCGAACGGGTGCCGCTGCGGGCCGCCCGGTTCACCGGCCGCAACCGCACCCGCTCCGAACGTCGCCACGGCGACGACGCCGTGGCGAGCTGGGTGACGATCACCCTCGGGATCGCCGTCGCCGGGGTGCTCACGCTCCTGGGCACCGGCATCGCGCTGGAGGCCCGCTACGTCCGTCTCGCGATCGGCGTCGTCGCCGGCGTCGCGGTGCTCAGCGCCGTGGTCGTCCTCGCCACCCGTTGGACCGCGGGCGAGGACCGACACACCGTCACGTACCGGCTGTCCCCGGGTCTGCTCCTCGCCGCGGTCCTGGCGAGCGGGCTGACACGCGCCGCCGACCTCTCCCCCGCCCTCGTCGTCGGGGTCCTCCTCGTCCCGGTCGCCCGCACCGACGTGGGTACCGCCGCCATGCACCTCGGACGGGGCCTCGCCGCGTGTGCGCGGAGTGCGACCTGGCGCTCGGTGGCGCTGCTCGTCCTCGCGGTCGTCGGATGGGTGCTGCACAGCGTCACCCCGGCCTCCGGGTTCGCCGGGTCGCTCGTCTCCGAGTTCGCCAGCACACTCTGCGTCGGTGGACTCGGTTCACTCGTCGTGACGCTGCTGCCGCTCCGGGGGACCGCGGGCGCGGCGCTCGCCTCGGTCTCGCGACCGAGGTACGCGGCCCTCACGGCGGTCGGCGTCGGCCTGGCCGCGGCGGTCTACTCCGGCACGGCCGGCACCCACGTCCCGGTCGGCGCCATGGCCACCGGGGTCGGCGTGGTGCTCGTGGCGGCCGCGGCCGCCTGGGCGTGGCTCCGGTTCGCCGGGGCCGGTATCCGGTCCTGACGGGCCCGGCGACGGTTGCCGTTGCGGCCGGTCACCTCGCCTGTCTGTCTGCCTGCCTGTCTGTCCGTCTGCCTGTCTGTCTGTCTGTCTGCCGGGAGGCTCCGCAAGAGCCCGCCACGGGCCTCCCGTCCGCCGTCGGCGGTGTCCCGGGACCGCGCTCAGTGCGTGGGGGCCGAGCGGGCGAACAGGCCGGGCAGGAGGCCACCGATCTTCGTGCCGACGCAGAGACTGACGAACGTCGCGAGCGGCGTCGCGAGCGCTCCGGCGTCGAAGGTCGCCACCGCGACCAGGCCGACCGTGCCCGGGACGAGCAGCAGGAACGCGGGTCGGAACGACACCGTCGCCGGGATGACCGGCACGATCCGCTCCAGCACGCGCGTCGCGACGAAGAGCAGTGCCGCGGCCAGGCCGGTCGCGACGACGCTGCCGCTGAACGGGGTCAGCCACGAGACGACCGCGTAGGCGGTGACCATCACGACGACCGAGGCCGCGGTGAGCCGCCATCCCGAGCCGAAGACCAGGCTGATGCCGGTCGCCAGGACCACGACGGCGACCCACGACACCCAGAGGGCCGGGACCGCCTCCCAGCCCGCGCGGTCCGTGCCGATGCCGGCGACCTCGCCGACGAGCGCCGCGGACGTCGGGTCGACGCGCAACCCGGTGACGGCGCTACCGGCCGCGATGCCCGCCGCCATGAAGCCGAGCATGATGAGCCCCTGCATCAGCCGCGCCGAACCGGTGACGATGTCGGCTGCCGTGAGTTCGAGCAGCGCGTTGGTGATGAGCGCTCCCGGCACGAACACCGCGACCGGCGCGCAGACGGCGTAGAGGGGGACGTGGTCGAACCCGGTGCTCGCCGCGACGAGCCCGACGACCGCGGTCGAACAGAAGGCCGCCAGGAACGGGACGACGGCGACGGCCTCCCGGAAGCGTCGGAGCAGCAGCCCGATCACCCCGACCAGCGCCCCGACGACGAGGGCCACGAGCACCGCCCACCACGGGACCCGGAACACGACGGCGAGCCCGGCCGACGTCAGCGCGTTGCCGAGCACCCACGGCAGCGGTGCCGGCGGACGGGTGCCCTGCCGGATGCTGCGGACACGGGCCGGGATCTCGGCCAGCGCGATCGCGCCGCGTTCCAGGCCGAGGACCAGACGGTTGGCGCGCGCCGACTGGCGGAACGACAGTTCGATGCCCTCGGCGTTGACGATGGTGGCGGCGCCGGTCGCCGTCTCGCTGACGATCACGAGCGCCGGCAGCACGCCGATCGCCAGACCGTCGCCGACACCGGCGGCGTCGCGGGTCTTCTCGAGCGCGGACCGGACGTCGGTGACGGAGCTGCCGGCGTCCAGCAGCAGGGTGCCGAGCGTACCGAGGAGCATGCCGATCGGGACGGTCTCACCGTCGATGACCTCGACGTGGGCCTCGGGTCGCCGGAGGGCGTCCCGGAGGTTCGTCAGCGCACTCCCGATCCCGACCACAGGGTCAGCGTAACGAGTGGTGGCGTTCCGACGGTGCGCTGCCCGCCCGGTGCTCGTACCCCCGGTGGGACTCGAACCCACAACTCGACGATGTTGAGTCGCCTACCCGTCCGTGCTCGTACCCCCGGTGGGACTCGAACCCACAACTCGACGATTTTAAGTCGCATGCCTCTACCGATTGGGCCACGGGGGCGCACGACCGTGACGGTCGGGCCGGGACAGCCTACCGACGCCGGAGGGCGGCCACCCATCGGGTGACCGCCCTCTCGACTGCGTACGTGCGGTGCCTACTCGGTCTTCGCCGACTCGCCGGCAGCGACGGGCTCGGCTTCCTTCGAGACGTCCTCGGCGGGCGTCGCGTAGGCGGGACCGGCAGCACCGGCGGGCTGGCCGGCAGCCGGCGACTCCGCTTCCGGAGCGGCCTCGACGGCCGGCTTCGGGCGGGAGGCCCAGGCCTCGAAGGCGGCGCGGGGGGTCTCGCGGTCGTCGAGGGACGCGATGTCGCGGCCCAGGAAGAAGTTGCCGACCCAGTCGCCGACGACACGGATCTTGCGCTCCCACGACGGCATGGCCAGGCCGTGGTAACCACGGTGGGCACCCCAGGCGAGGAAGCCCTTCATGGCGAACTTGCCGGACTGGAACACGCCGATGCCGAGACCGAGGCCCGCGACTGCGCCGAGGTTCTCGTGCTTGTAGTCGACCGTCGCCTCGCCGCGGATCGTGGCGACGAGGTTCTTGGCCAGCTGCTTGGCCTGACGCACGGCGTGCTGGGCGTTCGGCACGCACATGCCGCCGACGCCACCACCGGTGAGGTCCGGGACTGCTGCGACGTCGCCGCAGGCCCAGGCGTCGGCGATGACGGTGCCCTCGTCGACGATGCGGAGGTCGGGCTGCACGGTGATGCGGCCGCGGGGCTCGAGCGGGAAGTCGGTGCCCTTGACCATCGGGTTCGCCATCACGCCGGCGGTCCAGATGATCAGGTCGGACTCGATGACCTCGATCGACTCGTCCTTGGCCTTGAGCTGGCAGACGCCACCCACGGCCGAGGCCAGCTGGGTCTCGAGGTGCACCGTGGCACCGCGCTCGGCGAGGTTCTTGAGGACCCAGTGCGAGGTCTCGAGCGAGACCTCGGGCATGATGCGGCCCATCGCCTCGACCAGGTGGAAGTGCGTGTCCTCGAAGGCGATCTGCGGGTAGCTGCTGAGCAGGTCCGACACGAAGGAGCGGAGCTCGGCGAACACCTCGATGCCGGCGAAGCCACCGCCGACGACGACGACCGTGAGCAGACGCTGACGCTCGGGGCCGGCCGGCAGATTCGCGGCCTTGGCGAAGTTGGTGAGGATCTTGTCGCGGATCGCGGCGGCCTCTTCGATGGTCTTCAGGCCGATGGCCTCGTCCGCGACGCCCGGGATCGGGAACGTGCGGGAGACGGCGCCGGCCGTCATGACGATCTGGTCGTACGACTCTTCCCAGGGCTCGCCGAGCTCGGGGGTGATCGTCGCGGTCTTGTTCGCGTGGTCGACCGCGGTGACCTTCGCGGTGACGACGCGCGTGGACTTGAGGTGGCGGCGGTGCGACACCACGGCGTGACGCGGCTCGATGGAGCCGGCGGCGACCTCGGGCAGGAACGGCTGGTACGTCATGTACGGCAGCGGGTCCACCATGACGACGTCGGCTTCGCCCTTGCGAAGGTGCTTCTCGAGCTTCCAGGCGGTGTAGAAGCCGGCGTAACCGCCGCCGACGACGAGGATCTTGGGCACGGTTCGTGTTCTCCTTGGGGTGGGGTGAGCTGCTGGGAGGCTGGTCAGTTCTCGCCGCCACCCGCCCCGACTCCGGCGTCTGCATCCTCATCATATGCCCGGCACACACACCGGGAGGGCGACCAGTCCGCGCGCTCGAGCGCGAGGTCGCCGATGGGGTTGACGCCGGGGCCGGCGGCGAGGGCGTGACCGACGAGCGCGTGCAGGCACTTGACGCGGGTGGGCATGCCGCCCGCGCTGATGCCCACGATCTCCTCGACGTGCTCGATCGACTCGCGGTCGTCGAGGTACGCCTGGTGCGCGCGGCGGTACTGCTCAGCGGTGTCGGGGTCCTCGAGGAGCGCGGCCAGTTCGGGCATGACCTGGTTCGCCTCGAGGGTGCTCACCGCCGCGGTGGCGGCGGGGTGGCACAGGTAGTACAGCGTCGGGAACGGGGTGCCGTTGCCGAGTCGCGGCTTCGTGGACACGACCGTCGGGTTGCCGCAGACGCAGCGCGCCGCGATGCCGATGACGTCACGAGCGGGACGTCCGAGCTGAGCGGACACCACCGCGACGTCGTGGGCGGTCGGCGGGTCGAACGGAGGGGTCGTCACGGGGACGTGAGCCTACCGGACTCCGCGCGCCGCCCCTACTTCGGTGACGAGTCGCTGTCCGTGCTGCCCGTGCGCTCGAGTTCGCTGCGCGTCTCGTCGGACAGACCGGCCTGCATGACGGAGGACAGCAGCGACTGCACCCAGTCCACCTTCGGGGTCTGCACGGTGGAACTGACCGGGGTGCCGGATTCAGTGGTGGGCGGCGGCGTCGCCGTGGTGCCCTTCTCGGCCCCCATCACGAGGTAGCTCTCCTCGCCCGGGTACACGTAGAGCAGACGGTCGCGAGCCTGCGCCTCGATGTACGCCGGGTCGTCCCAGCGGGCCAGGTCGTGCTTCTTCTGCGCCACGTCGGCCTTCTGCGCCGCCACCTGCCGCTGCATGCCGGCGATCTGCTCCTGCTGCTGCACGAGGGTCCGGAGCGACGGCGCCAGGACGACGACGAACAGCACGATGATCGCGAGCATCAGCAGGCTGAAGCCGGAGAAGTGCAGCGAGCGGTACCAGGGCTGCGCGGAGGCGGCTCCCTCGGGCATCGCCACGGGAACGCGGCGGACTCGGGGCTTCTGGCTGGGCACCCGTCGACGATAACGCGGTGCCAGCGGTGCGCCACTCCGGCACGCGCGTGTGCCGGACCCTCTCAGGGACCGCGGCCGGCCGGGAGGCGCGCCCCGGGCCTCCCGTCGGCTCGCCTCCCCGGCGGCTCGCCTCCCCGGGCTCCCGCGCCGAAGCACGTCCGTGCCCTGGGACGCCGGGGCGGCCGCGAGACGCCGCGGAGTCCGCGAGACGCCGCCGGGATCCGCGGCGTCTCGGGCACGAGGCGGCGTCTCGAGCAGACGGGGGCGTCTCGGGCAGACGGGGGCGTCTCGAGCAGACGGGGGCGTCTCGGCCTGGAGGCTCGACCCGCCTCCGGGAACGCACCGGCCCGACACGGCGGAACGCCGCCCTCCGGCGGGAGGACGGCGTTCCGGAGGTGCTGGTTACAGCGAAGCCGAGCGCGGGAACGCCGAGCGGCCGGCGTAGACCGCGGCGTCGCCGAGCTCTTCCTCGATGCGGAGGAGCTGGTTGTACTTCGCGACACGGTCCGAACGAGCCGGCGCACCGGTCTTGATCTGGCCGCCGTCGACCGCGACCGCGATGTCCGCGATCGTGGTGTCCTCGGTCTCACCGGAGCGGTGCGACAGGATCGCGGTCATGCCGTGACGCTGGGCGAGCGAGACCGCGTCGAGGGTCTCGGTCAGCGTGCCGATCTGGTTCACCTTCACCAGGATCGAGTTGCCGGCCTTCTCGTCGATGCCGCGCTGCAGGCGCTTCGGGTTCGTCACGTACAGGTCGTCGCCGACGATCTGCAGCTTCGAGCCGAGCTCGGCGGTCAGGTGGGTCCAACCCTCCCAGTCGTCCTCGGCCAGCGGGTCCTCGATCGTGGCGAGCGGGTAGTCACGCGCCAGGTCGACGAAGTACTGCGTGAACTCCTGGCTCGAGAGCTGCTTGCCCTCGAACGCGTACTTGCCGTCGTGGAAGAACTCGGTGCTGGCGACGTCGAGGCCCAGCGCGATGTCCTTGCCCGGGGTGAAGCCGGCCTTCTCGATCGCGGCGAGCAGGAAGTCGAGCGCCGCGCGGTTCGAGGCGAGCTCCGGGGCGAAACCACCCTCGTCACCGAGGCCGGTCGCCAGGCCCTGCTTCTTCAGCTCGCCCTTGAGGGCGTGGTAGGTCTCGACGCCCCAGCGGAGCGCTTCCGAGAAGGACTCGGCACCGTAGGGCACCAGGAAGAACTCCTGGATGTCGACGTTGGTGTCCGCGTGGGCACCGCCGTTGACGACGTTCATGAGCGGGACCGGCAGCGTGTGCGCGTTCGGGCCACCGAGGTAGCGGAACAGCGGCAGGTCGACCGAGTCGGCCGCGGCACGGGCGACGGCGAGCGAGGCGCCGAGGATCGCGTTCGCGCCGAGGCGGGACTTGTTCTCGGTGCCGTCGAGCTCGATGAGCGCGGCGTCGACGAGGCGCTGGTCGGTGGCGTCGAAGCCCTCGAGCGCCGGGCCGATCTCGTCGAGCACGGCTTCGACGGCCTTGAGCACGCCCTTGCCGCCGTAGCGCGAGTCGTCGCCGTCGCGCAGTTCGTACGCTTCGAAGGCACCGGTGGAGGCACCGGAGGGGACGAGCGCGCGCGAGACGACGCCGTCATCCAGGAGGACCTCGACCTCGACCGTCGGGTTGCCTCGGGAATCGAGGACTTCGCGTGCGCCTACGGCATCGATCACTGCCACTTGGTACTCCCTGTCGTTGGGTTGTTGTGGTTCACGGTCGATCCTAGCGACGCCGGTCTCGGACGACGGCGGCCTGTGGATGACCGGTGGGCGTCGATCAGGCGAGCGACCGGAACGGGACGCCGTCGAGCGTCGTCGTCTCGGCGTCCACCGTGGCGAACGACCCGAAGCCCTGCTCCACCAGGCCGGCGAGCAGGTTCTTCATGTTCTTCGTGCGCTTCTCGAGACGCACCCGGTGGTGCGACCCGAGGGCCTCGGTCTTGAGGGCGGCGAGGCGCACCGGGTCGACGTCCTTGTCGTACACGAGCACGACCGCGTCGTCCGCGTCAGCGTCCGGCAGCGTGACCAGGTCGACGAGCCGTTCGAACCCGAGCGAGAACCCGACCGCCGGCACGTCCTGGCCCAGGAAGCGACCGATCATGCCGTCGTAGCGCCCGCCGCCGCCCAGGCTGTACCCGAAGTCCGGGTGCGCGACCTCGAAGATCGTGCCCGTGTAGTAGCCCATGCCGCGCACGAGCGTCGGGTCGAAGCGCAGGTCCACGCCCGGGAGGGCTGCCCGCAGACGCTCGAGGTCGGCGAACGCGTCGGCGTCCAGCCACTCGGCGCCGCGGACGCTGTCCCAGTCGGCGGACTCGAGCGCGCGGATGGTGTCCGCGAGTCCGGCGCCGTCGAGGTCCAGCGACTCGCCCAGCTCCTTCGCGACGCCGTCCGGCCCGATCTTGTCGAGCTTGTCGACGGTGATGAGGGCCCGGTCGGCCGCGGCCTGCTCCGTGATCCCCCACGAGGCGAGGAGCGCGAGCAGGATGCGGCGGTCGTTGATGCGGATCGAGGTCCCGGCGATGCCCAGGGCGTCGAGTGCCGCCGTGGTCGCGCGGATCAGCTCGATCTCGGCCAGCTGCCCGGGCTCTCCGAGGATGTCGATGTCGCACTGCACGAACTGGCGGTACCGGCCCTTCTGCGGCCGTTCAGCCCGCCAGACCGGCGCGATCTGCACGGCGCGGAAGACGGTGGGCAGCTCGGCGCGGTGCGACGCGTAGAAGCGGGCGAGCGGGACGGTCAGGTCGAACCGGAGGCCGAGGTCGGCGAGGTCCAGGGGCGCTCCGGCCCGCTGGAGGTCGTCGGTGGTCAGGCCGCGCTTCATCACCGCGAACGCGAGCTTCTCGTTGTCGCCACCCAGTCCCGAATGCAGCCGGGCGGCGTCCTCGAGCACGGGCGTCTCGATCTCGTCGAACCCGTGGCGTGCGTACACGCCCCGGATGACCCCGAGCACGTGCTCGCGCCGGGACTTGTCCGCGGGGAGGTGGTCTCGCATGCCCCGGGGGGCCGTCACGGTCGTCGCCATGCCGTCGATTCTCGCAGAGCACGGAGCCCGGTTGCAGCCGAGTGGTGTCCGCTGATATGCTTCATCCAGAACCTCGGCCGACGGGTGCCTGATCCACTCGTCGGTCGTCAGCGGGGGCAAGTGCTGCAATCGCCCACGCGGTTCGAGCGGGATCCCCTGACGACGTTGCTCCCTGGCGACGTCTTCTCCCGCTCGCGGGCGTCCTCCTTTTTCGGGTTAGGAGGACGCCCGCTTCTCCTCGCCCTGCTGCGTCTGCGCCTCCGGTTCCTGCCCGGCCAGCGCCTCCGGTTCCTGCCCGGCCAGCGCCTGCTCCGCCTGGCGAGCCGCCGTCTCCAGCAGCGCCACCGCCGCCCGCAGGCTCGCGACCGGGTCGACGCCCTGCTCGTGCACCACCGCCACCTCGGCGAGCATCCCCGCTCCCCAGGCGACGTCGACGCGGCTGCCGAACGGCTGCTGCGTTGTCGCACCCGCGTCGCCCGCGTCCGACCCGCCGGCCTGCTCGACGACACTGCCGTCCGTCACCGAGGCCACCGCCGCGTGCAGCTCGCCGCGCTCCTCCAGCCGTTCGAAGAGCTTCACGGCACGCTCCAGTGGCGGCATCGCCCGCGGCACCCCCGCGTACACGCTGCTGCGTCCGGCCTTCTCCGCGGCCTTCGCGGCGCGCCAGACACGGACGACGTCCTCGACCGTGTGCGCCTCCTCGTCGCCGAACACGTGCGGGTGGCGGCGCTGCATCTTCTCGCGGACGGTGTCGGCGACGTCGTCCAGGTCGAACCGTCCCTCGTGCGCGGCGATCCCGGCGTGCAACACCACCTGGTAGAGCACGTCGCCGAGCTCTTCACGCAGTTCGTCGGTGTCGTCGCCGTCGATGGCGTCGACCAGTTCGTAGGTCTCCTCCACGGCGTACCGGGCGAGGCTCGCGTGGGTCTGCTCGCGGTTCCAGACGCATCCGTGCTCCGGGTCGAGCAGGCGGTCCACGACGGCGACGAGTTCGTCAACGGAAGTCATGACGCCATGCTGCCACCGTCCGCTCCGCGCGGATCAGACGCCAGGGTGCGCCCGGTACGATGGTCGAGGCGTGTCGGGAAGTCTGGTCGACGATCCGTTCCCCGTACCCGATCGCCTCCGGAGACGCATGCCCTCCTTCGTCCGTTCCCCTCGTTTCAGCGCCATCGCGCTGCTGTCCGCCGCCGTCCTCGGCCTGGTCGTCGCGAACACCGCGCTCGGCCCCGGGCTCGAGCGAGGCCTCGACTGGCACACCCCGTGGGGAGCGATCGGCCTGGACCTGTCGATCGCGCACTGGGTCAGCGACGGTCTGCTCGCGGTCTTCTTCCTGCTCGTGGCCGTCGAACTCAAGCACGAGCTGGTGGCCGGGGAGCTCGCGAACCCGAAGACCGCGGTGGTCCCCGCGATCGCGGCGGTCGGCGGCGTGCTCGTCCCGGCGCTGGTCTACCTGCTCGTCACGTCCGGCACGCAGTACACGCACGGCTGGCCGATCCCGACCGCGACGGACATCGCGTTCGCGCTCGGGGTCCTGGCGATGTTCGGCCGCGGACTGCCCTCGACGATCCGGGTGTTCCTGCTGGCCCTCGCCGTCCTCGACGACCTCATCGCGATCGTCATCATCGCCGTCGTCTTCGCGCACGGCACCGACTTCCTGGCGCTCGGCGGTGCCGCGGTCCTGCTCGTGCTGTTCGCGGTGCTCGGCCGGCGTCTGCGCCCCGGTCGCCGTGCGCAGCCGTTCCTCATCGTCGCGATGGTCCTGGTCGGCCTGGTCACCTGGTGGCTCGTGTACCACTCCGGCGTGCACGCGACGATCGCCGGGGTGGCTCTGGGGCTCGTCCTGCCCCGACGTCCGGGTGGCACCCTGCACGAGCACGTCGAGCCGTGGTCGAACGCGATCGTCCTGCCCGTGTTCGCGTTCGTCTCCGCTGCGGTGGTCATCCCCGCCGTCGGGATCGCCGAGCTCTCGCCGACCTTCTGGGGTGTCGTCCTCGCGCTGCCGATCGGCAAGGTCATCGGCATCACGCTCTTCGGCACGATCGCCGGTCGGGTCTTCCGCGGCCCCGGCCGGTCGACGCTGTCGTTCGGCTCGGTGATGACCGTCGGAGTGCTCGGCGGCATCGGCTTCACCGTGTCGCTGCTCATGAACGAGCTGGCGTTCGCCGCGAACCAGGAGATCGTCGACGAGGGCGTCCTCGCCGTGCTCGTCGGCTCGGGCATCGCGATGGTCGCCTCCGCGATCGTCGTCTCCGTCCGCGCCCGTCGCTACCGCCAGCGTCGCGAGCTCTCCGAAGCCGAAGCCACCGAGTAGCAGGACCGATGACGGACGGGAGGCCCGTGGCGGATCCGCCACGGGCCTCCCGTCCGTCAGGGGTGCAGACGGTCAGACGGTCGACGCCTCTTCGCGCGCCGGGGCCCCGTAGACGGCCGTGAGGATGCTCTCCACCCAGCCGATGAGGGCGTCGTCCGGCAGCGTCTCGCCGTGCGGCTTCGGCACCGGGATGCTCGCCGCGTCCTGCTGCGGGAACCAGCGCGCTCCCGGGAACATCCGCTTCAGACGCACCTGCGCGGAGTCCGCCAGTTCCTTGCCGGCGACGCGCAGGTTCGAGCCCATCACGACGACGTCGGACAGGCCGACCTGCTGCGCCATCCGGCGGAGACGGGAGACCTCGATCAGGGTGAGCACGGCCTGCGGCGGCGTGCCGTAGCGGTCGGTGAGCTCGTCGAGGACCATGTCGATCGCCTCGGCCTGGGCGGCCGGAGCCGACGCAGCCGAGAGCTTCTGGTAGGCCTCGAGGCGCAGACGCTCGGACTCGACGTAGTCGTCCGGGATGTGCGCGTCGACCGGGATCTCGAGCCGGAGTTCGGTCTGCCCCTCGGCGACGTCGCCGCGGAACTGCGACACCGCCTCGCCGATCATCCGCAGGTACAGGTCGAAGCCGACACCCGCGATGTGGCCGGACTGCTCGCCGCCGAGCAGGTTGCCGGCGCCACGGATCTCGAGGTCCTTCATCGCCACCTGCATGCCGGCGCCGAGTTCGTTGTTCGCCGCGATCGTCTCGAGGCGGTCCTGGGCGGTCTCGGACAGCGGCTTCTCGGCGTCGTAGAGGAAGTACGCGTAGCCGCGCTCGCGTCCACGACCCACACGGCCGCGGAGCTGGTGCAGCTGCGACAGCCCGTACTTGTCTGCCTTGTCGATGATGAGGGTGTTCGCATTCGCGATGTCCAGACCGGTCTCGATGATCGTCGTCGACACCAGGACGTCGAAGCGGCGCTCCCAGAAGTCGACCATCACCTGCTCGAGCGTGCCCTCCGCCATCTGCCCGTGCGCGACACCGATCCGCGCGTCCGGCACGATCTCGGCCAGGTGCGCGGCGACGGACTGGATGTCCTTGACGCGGTTGTGCACGTAGAACACCTGCCCCTCGCGGAGCATCTCGCGCTTGATCGCCGCGGCGATCTGCAGGTCGGACTGCGGACCGACGAACGTGAGGATCGGGTGCCGGTCCTCCGGCGGCGTCGCGAGCGTTGACATCTCGCGGATGCCGGTCACCGCCATCTCGAGCGAGCGCGGGATCGGCGTCGCGGACATCGCCAGGACGTCGACGTTCGTCTTCAGCTTCTTGAGCTGGTCCTTGTGCTCGACGCCGAAGCGCTGCTCCTCGTCGATGATGACCAGGCCGACGTCCTTGAACTGCACGTTCTGGGACAGGATCCGGTGCGTGCCGATGACGATGTCGACCGTGCCGTCGGCCAGGCCGGCGAGCGTCTCCTTGGTCTCCTTGTCGGTCTGGAACCGGCTCAGGGCGCGCAGGTTGACCGGGAACCCGGCGAAGCGCTCCTGGAACGTCTCCATGTGCTGGCGGACGAGCAGCGTCGTCGGGACGAGCACCGCGACCTGCTTGCCGTCCTGCACGGCCTTGAACGCGGCACGGATCGCGACCTCGGTCTTGCCGTAACCGACGTCGCCGGAGAGCAGCCGGTCCATCGGGATCGGGCTCTCCATGTCGCGCTTGATCTCGTCGATCGTGGTCAGCTGGTCGGCGGTCTCCGCGAACGGGAAGGCCTCTTCCAGCTCGCGCTGCCACGGGGTGTCCGGGCCGAACGCGTGACCCTTCGATGCCATCCGCGCCGAGTACAGCTTCACGAGGTCGACCGCGATGTCCCGGACGGCCTTGCGCGCCTTCGACTTCGCGGCCGACCAGTCCGAGCCGCCCATCTTCGACAGGGTCGGGTTCTCGCCACCGACGTACCGCGAGAGCTGGTCCAGCTGGTCGGTCGGCACGAAGAGCTTGTCGCCCGGGTAGTTCCGCTTCGACGGCGCGTACTCAAGCACCAGGTACTCGCGCTGCTGCTTCACGGCGTTCCGGCCGCCGGAGCTCACCTCTCGGCTGACGAGCTCGACGAACTTGCCGATGCCGTGGGTCGCGTGCACGACGACGTCGCCCGGCTTGAGCTGCAGCGGGTCGACGACGTTCTTGCGACGGCTCGCCAGCTTCTTGACGGTCCGGGCGCCCTGCTGGACGCTCCGGCCGTAGAACTCGGCCTCGCTCAGGAGCGCGATGCGCGGGTCGGCGACGGCGAACCCGTGCTCGACACTGGCGGTCGTGACGATGGCGACACCCGGTTCGGGAGGCCCGTCCAACGCCCCGGCGCGCGCGGCCACCCCGGCATCGGCCAGCACCTGCACCGCACGCTCGACGAGCCCCTGCCCCTGCGCGGTGACCACGACGGCCCACTGGTCGGCGGTGAGCTCCTTGACGTGGGCGACCGCGCCGTCGGCGCTGCCCGCGAAGCTCGGGATCGCCTCACCCGGGACGCGGATGTACTCCCCCGCCTCGGCGACGGCGTCGGAGTCGGTGATCGGTTCGTCGGCCCCGGAGTCGAAGGGCGACACCGTCCACCAGGTGCGCTGCCCGCGGGTGTTCCTGAGCTGCTGCACCGTCATGAAGTTGCCGGCGTCGAGGTCGATCGGTGCCTGCGCCCCGGAGACCGCGGCGCTCCAGGCTGCCTGCAGGAACTCCTGGTTGGTCTCGGCCAGGCTGTGCGCACGACCGCTGACCCGCTCGGGCGAGAACACCGCGATCGTCGCTGTGTCGGGCAGGTAGTGCGTGACTGGCACGAGCTTCCGGACGAGTGCGGGTGCGAGGGACTCCATGCCCTCCACCGGGATCCCCTCGGACACCTTCGCCAGCATCTGCGACAGGTTCGGGAACTCGTGCAGCATCTCGCGTGCCCGCTGCCGGACGTCCTCGCTCAGCAGCAGTTCGCGGGAGGCGGTGAGCTCGACCGAGCCGAGGTCGTCCTCCGTCGAACGCTGGTCGGCCACCGAGAAGGCCTTGACACCGTCGATCTCGTCGCCGAAGAAGTCGACGCGCACCGGGTGGTCGGCGGTCGGCGGGAAGACGTCGAGGATGCCACCGCGGACGGCGAACTCGCCACGGCGGGTGACGAGGTCGACGCGGGCGTAGGCCAGGTCGACGAGCTGCGACGCGAGTCGGCTGAGGTCGTTGCCCCGCGACCCGGTGTGCAGGACGACCGGGGCGAGCTCGGTGAGGTTGTCGGCGATCGGCTGCAGCGCGGCCCGGACACTGGCGACGACGACGGTCGTGCGACGCTCGTCGACCGGCGTGTCCTGCCAGCGCTGCAGTGCGCGGAGCGTCGCGATGCGGGTGCCGACGGTCTGCGGGCTGGGGCTGAGGCGCTCGTGCGGCAGGGTCTCCCACGCCGGGAACTCGAGCACGTCGGCATCCAGGATCGTGCAGCTCAGGGCGTCACGGACCGCTTCGGCTTCACGGCCGGTGGCGGTGATGACGAAGGCGCACTGCGGACCGGTGCGAGCGGCCAGGAGCGCGGCGAACAGCGGCACGCGGAGCCCGTCGACGACCGAGAAGTCGGCGTCGCGAGGAGCGGCACGGAGCGCACGATCGAAGGAGGAGGCGCGCGAGAGCGCAGGGATGAGGCCCGAGATCGTCACTCACACGATGGTACCGGCGGCCCCCGACAGCGGTGGCCCCGTGCGCGACGGGCGAACAGGAGGCGCCTGGCGGAGTCGGGACGGGCCTCCCGACCGGTCCGGGGTCAGGAGCTGCCGGGCTCCAGGTCGTCCGGCGGGGTCGTCGGCTCGCTCTCGCGAGCCTGCACGGCCGCACGGCGGCCGAGGAAGCGCGCCGTCCCGACGAGCGTGAGGCCCACGACCGCGACGACGATGATCGTGCCCATCGCGAGGGGGCTCGTCGCGAGCACGACCGCGGTGGTCATGCCGGGGCGTGGAAGCGCTGCTGGGCCGCGAGCAGCCCGTCGGTCACGATCGCCTCGACCGCGTCGGCGGCGTCGGCCAACAGGTTCGGCAGCAGTTTCTTCTCGGCCGCGGAGAAGTCGCGCAGCACGTAGTCGGCCGGGTCCTGGCGTCCGGGAGGACGACCGATGCCGACCCGCACCCGCGCGAACTCGTTCGTGTTCGTCGCCTTGATGACGTCGCGGATGCCGTTGTGCCCGCCGTGTCCGCCGTTGCCCTTGAGGCGCACGGTGTCGAAGGGCAGGTCGAGCTCGTCGTGGACCAGGATCAGGTCCGCGGGCGAGACGCTGTAGAAGCCGAGGACGGCCGAGACCGGTCCCCCGGAGGTGTTCATGAACGACCCGGGCTTCGCGAGGACGAGCTTCGGGCCTCCCGGCACCAGGCGCCCCTCGGCGACCTGGTTCGGGGTCTTGTGCTTCTTGAACGTGGCGCCCATGCGGGCGGCCAGTTCATCGAGGACCATCTGGCCGACGTTGTGGCGGTTGCCCGAGTAGTCGGGCCCGGGGTTCCCGAGCCCGACCACCACGAACGTGGTGCCCGTCATGAGCACGTCGCCATCAGCGTCGACCAGATGCCTGCGAAGGGGTGTTACTCGGAGACCGGGGCGGAGCCGCCCTCGGCACCGGCTTCGGCGCCCGCCTCAGCGGAGGCCTCGTCCGCGGCCTCGTCGTCAGCGGTGCCACGCGGGGTGACGATCTGCACGACGAGTGCCTCGGGGTCGGTCTCGAGCTCGGCGCCCTCGGGGAGGGTCAGCTCGGACGCGACGATCTGCTTGCCGTCCTCGAGGCCCTCGACGTCGACCGTGACGTGCTCGGGGATGTCCGTCGCGAGGACGAGCAGCGACACGGTGTTGAGGTCCTGCACGTGGATCGTGCCGGCGAAGGACTCACCGGTGATGACCACGGGGACGTCGACGGTGACCTTCTCGCCACGGCGCAGGACGACGAGGTCGATGTGCTCGATGATCTGACGCACCGGGTCACGCTGGACGTCCTTGACGAGGGCGAGCTGGGCCGCACCCTCGATGTCGAGGTCGACGACCGCGTTGGCGGTACGGACGAGCAGCATCGTCTCGTGGCCCGGCAGGCTGATGTGCTGCGGCTCGGTACCGTGGCCGTAGACGACGGCGGGGATCTTGTCGGCGGCGCGGAGCTTGCGGGCCGCACCCTTGCCGAACTTGGTGCGGACTTCCGCCGCGAGCTTGGTGTAGTCAGCCATGATGCCTCCTGGTGTCGGGGACGACGCCGGAGTGCCGGCATCGGGGGTCTGTGGTGTTGCAACTCGAACGCGTGCACGCGTGAGGAACGGTCCCAGAGTCTGGCCGGGTCTCCCACTGCGTCGATCACGGTCGCGCGTACGCGGCCCTCGCCGAAGTCGTGCGCAAGCCTACCAGTACCAGCCCGGGCGTGTCGCACCGTGCCGCGTCAGGGCGTCCGGACGGGAGGCCCGACAGCGGTCGTCCGTGTGCCTCCCGTCCGGAGCGCCCGAGCCGGCGGCAGCTCCCCCCAGGTGCAGCTGCCGACGGCCCGACGCGTCCGTGGTGAGCAGCGGAGGTCAGCGGACGCCGGCCGGAGCCTTCGGAGCGAGCCCGCCGGATCGCCTCCTCCACCCGCCTGTCCACGGTCGCCTGATTCCGGGAACCCGCCGCGAGCACCGCCGCGTCGGACGCCGTCACCCGGAGCAGCCGCCGCCACTCCGCGTCGTACAGGGCCTGCCGGTAGCCGGTCGATTCCTGGCAGGCCACGTCCTGCTCCGCGAGCCGGACCTCGGCACGCGGGACGTCCTCGTCGTCCAGGTCCGTCACCCAGTCGACGGCGCGCATCGACGCGGTCGGCAACCCCGACGGGTCGGCCGGAAGACCCCCGGCCACCGGACCGACGGCGGCGTCCGCGAGGCAGGACCGCCAGTCGGCAGTTGCGGCGACGACCGCCGGGTCCGACCGCGCCGCCACCGCTGCCAGGTAGGTGAGCCGCTGCGCCACCAGTGCCGCCCCCTGGTCCGCTCCGTCGGCGTCGGTACCGAGCGTCGCCCGCGCCTGCCGGATGCACCGCGCGGCGGTCCCCGCCGGGAGTGCGTCGAACGCCGCGTTGCGCTCCGTGGAGAAGCCCCACCGCCGGAAGCCCTCGTTGTTCGCGCCGGCGAGGGACGGACCGCGGTACCCCCGCGCGGAGGCCTCGTCGGCGGTCAACGGTCGGGTCTCGGCGAGCGCCGGCGCGGGGTTCCCTCGTGCAGCGGTCTCGTGCGCGGCGTCCTCGGCGCGGAGGCCCGCGACCGTCGCCCACGGCGGCGGATCGTCGATCCCGGCAGCTCGGAGGCACGGCTGTTCGACGAGGTTCTCGGCGTACGAGGCTGGTCCCCACGCGAGCACGTACCCGTCGAGGGGCATCGTCCACGCGGCGACGTCCTTCGTGGTCGTCGGTCGGACGGCGTGGTCGACGGGCTCCGGTAGGCCGTGCAGGACGGCTCCGCCGAGTCCGGCGAGCACGAGCACGAGGGTGCCGGTCTTCGCGGCCGTGGTGGTGATGTGCATGGTTCCCCCTGGATCGGACTGCGGTGTCTCAGGCGCGGACGAGTCCGCGTTCGTGTGCGGTGATGACGACCTGGATCCGGTTCCGGAGCCCGAGCTTGGTGAGCACCGAGCGGACGTGGGTCTTGACCGTGGCCTCGCTGAGGAAGACGGACGCGGCGATCTCCTGGTTGCTGAGCCCCTTGGCGACGAGCAGGAACACCTCGCGCTCGCGAGCCGTGAGCGCGTCGAGGACCTCGTCCCGCCGCTCGGACTCGACGAGGGTGCCCTGGGCCCGGAGGAGGTCGAGCGCCTCGGTCTCCGTGGGTGCCGGTCGTCCCTCGTGCACGTCACGGATCGTGGCCGTGACCACCTCGGGCAGCGCGTCCTTCGTGAGGAACGCCGCCGCTCCGGCCCGCAGCGCGGCGAGGACCGCGTCGTCGCGGCGGATCGTCGTGAGCGCCACCACGCGCGGCCGGTCGTCGCCCTGCTCCGCCAGGCGCGCCATCGTCTCGATGCCGTTGAGCACCGGCATCCGGAGGTCGAGGAGCAGCACGTCGGGCCGCTCGGCCGCGCAGAGTGCGAGCGCCTCGGCGCCGTCGGCAGCGGTGCCGACACAGGTCATGTCGTCCTGGGCGTCGACGAGCATCCGCATGCCCGACGCGAACAGGCGCTGGTCGTCGACGACGGCGACGCGGATCGCCGTCACCGGGACGCTCCGGTGGTGCTCGTCCCGCCGGGTCCGGTCGCGTCGACCGCTCCGGCTCCGACGACCGCCGGGAGGCCCGTGGTCGCGGCCGTCCCGGACGGTACCGACGATCCGCCGAGCGTCGGCAACCACGCGGTCACGACGTACTCGTGCTCCTCGTCGCCGACCCCGGCGCGCAGCCAACCGTCGACCAGCCGTGCGCGCTCCCGCATGCCGGCCACGCCGGACCCCGGACCGTCGAGCGCGACGAGTGGACTGCTGCCGGTGGAGGTCACGACGACCCCGAGCCCCGGCCCACGCCAGTCCAGCACCACCCGCGCGGACGCCGTCCGGCCCTGGTGTTTCAGCACGTTCGTCAGGCTCTCCTGGATGATCCGGTGCACCGCTCCCCCGGCCTCGGCCCCGATCGGCCGCGGGTCTCCGTGCTGCTCGAACACGGCCCGCATGCCGAGCTCCCGCATGTCCTC
Source organism: Curtobacterium sp. MCPF17_001 (assembly GCF_003234615.1). Taxonomy (NCBI): domain Bacteria; kingdom Bacillati; phylum Actinomycetota; class Actinomycetes; order Micrococcales; family Microbacteriaceae; genus Curtobacterium; species Curtobacterium sp. MCPF17_001. The sequence goes on along the minus strand of NZ_QKSL01000019.1, from coordinate 16,211 downwards.
GACCAGGTGCGGGACGTCTGCCAGGCCGTGTCGGGCCTCCTGACCGGTGCCCTGGATCCGCTCGACGAGGGCGCGGACGTCCCCGAGGGCGGTCCGGCTCACCTCGGCGATGTCCTGCAACGCCGTGGCCGCTGGTCCGTCCCGGACCGTGAGCGCCGCGGCACCCTGCGCCTGCGAGACGACCACGGCGAGGGAGTGCGCCAACGAGTCATGCACGTCCCGCGCGATGCGGGCACGCTCCTGCTCGGCGCGGAGTTCGGCGCTGGCGGCCTCCGTCTCCTGCTCCGCCTCGACGACGCGGACTCGCGCGAGACCGACGCGCCAGGTCGCACCGATCGCGACCCCGACGGCCCAGGCGATGCCGCTCGCGCCGGCGATCGCGAGGGCGAGGAACGCCAGGTCGGACCGGGTACCGGAGAGCGAACCGGTCCACGAGGCCCAGACGTCCTGGTCGGCGACGGTGGGGACGACCATCGCCCAGGCCGCCGCGGAACTCGCGAGGCCGAGCGCCGGGATCGCGAGCCAGCGGAGCAGTCCGGAGCGACCGGCACCGATGATGCCGACGACGATCGCGATGGCGAGGTACTCGGGCCAGGTCGTGCTCGTCGGACGGTCGAGCAGCCGGAGCGCCTGCAGGACGGGGACGACGACGACCAGAGCGAGGCTCGTCGACGGCATCCAACTCGCGAGGCCGATGGTGACCGCGAAGGCCGACACCACGAGGACGTGCCCGGTGAGGTCCGCGCGACCGGCCTCGGCGACGATCCACAGTGCGAGGTACACCGCACCGGCCACCGGGGCCACGAGGTGCCGGAGCCACCGGCGGAGGAAGAGGAGCATGCCGCCGAGCGTAGGGCGGGGGTCACGCCGGGAGCGAGCGCCGGTGGCCGCTTTCATCCGAGTGGATGAGCGGACGGGTCAGGAGCCCTCACGTCGGTGACGACGGACGGCGATGAGGGCTTCACGGGCGCGGTCGCTCGCGGCCTCGGCGTCGTCGCGCTCCTGCCCGAGCCGCTCGGCCTCGGCGTCGAGGTCGGCCCGCTCCTGATCGAGGGCGGTGAGCTGTCGCTCGAGGTCCCGACGGCGGCGGTCGAGGTCGGCGCGTCGGTCCTCGACGTCCTCGAGGGCGGACTCCGCCTGGTCGAGGGCGGCATCGGCGTCCCGGGAGGCCCGTCGTGCTGCCGCCTCGGCCTCGCGTGCGGAGCGACGCTCGGCTGCGGGGTCGCGCTGGTCCTCGTCGGCGGCGGGGCTCTTCCGGGCGTCCGGCTCGTCGGGGGCGTCCTGTGCGGGACCGGAGTCACGGGACCGGCGTGCACCGCGCCTCCCGGCCGTGATCGGGATCGGTGGGGCGTCACTGCCGGACCAGGCGTCGGGGACGGCGTCCGGGACGGCGAGCGCGTCCGTCAGGTCGACGTCCTCGAAGCCGACGCTCTCGAGGGGCCGGAGGAGGAGTCCTGAGCGGATCGCCGCACCGGCGTGCGGGTCCGCCATGCCGGCCTCGATGGTCGCGCGGACCTGTTCGAGCACGGCGGGCGTCGGCGGGTGCCCGGCGGCTTCCGCCCGCGCGGCACCGGTGTCGGCGAGCGCCGCCACGACCTGGGACCGCTGCTTGCGGAGCGTCGCGATCTGCTGCGGATCGGCGGAGGCCTGGGCCTGTCGGAGGGCAGGGCCGAGGTCGACGGCGTCGTCGAGCGCGTTCTCGGAGGCGAGCAGGTCGACGATCCACGCGGCCGGTGTGGGCTTCCTCAGCTTCCCGATCGCGGCCGCGAGCTCCCGGTCGTCCGTGCGGACAGCTCGTTGGCGGGTCGTCCGGTCGGCCACGAAGTCACCCGGGGCGGTGCGCAGCAACTCGCGGGCGATGTCGGCGAGTGCTGCGGAGTCCACGCCACCACTCTGCCCGTCGCCCACGGTGGGACGCCCGGGAACGGCTCACCAGTCGTGGACGGTGCCGTCGGCCAGTCGGTTGAAGGGCAGGTAGGCCTGCTCGTACGGGTACTTCCCGGCCTCGTCGACGTCGAGCGAGACACCGATGCCGGGCTCGTCACCCGGGTGCAGGAACCCGTCCGTGAAGGTGAACGACTGTCGGAACACCCGGTTCGTGCGATCCCCGTGCTGCATGTACTCCTGGATGCCGAAGTTGTGGATCGCGAGCCCGAGGTGCATCTGGGCGGCCATGCCCACCGGGGAGATGTCGGTCGGCCCGTGGAACCCGGACTTCACCTGGTACATCGCGGCGTAGTCCATCGTCTTCCGCAGCGGCGTGATCCCGCCCATGTGCGTCACGGCACCGCGGACGTAGTCGATGAGCTGGTCGCGGATGAGGTCCTTGAAGTCCCAGACGGTGTTGAAGACCTCGCCGATCGCGAGCGGGGTCGTGGTGTGCTGCCGGACGAGCCGCAGCGCCTCCTGGTTCTCGGCGGGTGTGCAGTCCTCGAGCCAGAACAGGTCGTACGGCTCGAGGGACTTCCCGAGTTTCGCTGCCTGGATCGGGGTCATCCGGTGGTGCCCGTCGTGCAGGAGCGGCAGTTCCGGGCCGAACTCGTTGCGGACGGCCTCGAACACGGTGGGCAGGTGCCGGAGGTAGGCGCGGGTGTCCCAGTCCTCCATCGCCGGGAACGAGCCGCGCTGCGCCGGTTCGAAGTCGTAGCGGACGCCGGTGTTGCCCTCGGTCGTCCGGTTCGAGGCGATGCCGTAGATCGACTCCAACCCGGGCACGCCGGTCTGGACGCGGATCGACCGGTAGCCCTCGGCCTGGTGCTCGCGGATCGAGTCGAACAGCTCCGGCAGTTCCTTGCCCGAGGCGTGCCCGTACGCCATCAGGCCCGTCCGCGAAGCCCCGCCGAGCAGCTGGTACAGCGGCATGCCGGCGACCTTGGCCTTGATGTCCCAGAGGGCCATGTCGACGGCGGCGACGGCCGCCATGGTGACCGGCCCGCGCCTCCAGTACGACGACCGGTACAGGAACTGCCAGGCGTCCTCGATGCGGCTGGCGTCTCGGCCGATCAGCAGCGGCACGACGTGCTCGGACAGGTACGCGGCGACGGCGAGTTCGCGGCCGTTCAGGGTGGCGTCGCCGAGGCCGGTGACGCCGTCGGCGGTAGTGAGCTTGAGGGTGACGAAGTTGCGGTCCGGGCTAGTGACGATGACCTCGGCGCGGTCGAGCAGCTGGCCGCGATCCGTGCTCGCCCAGGTGTCCGGTCTGGAGGCTGGACCTCCGCCGTCAGGTAGGGCGTCGGTCGCACCGGGGGTCGGGTTCGCGGGATCGGTCACGGCGTCGTTCCTCCTCGAGGTGGGCGCGGCGGCCCTCCGCGGCGGTGCGGGTGCGTCCGACGTCCACGTGTCGAGCCTGGCACCCGCGGCGGCCGCGTGTCCACGTCCGGCGACCCGGCTCAGGTGTGACAGACGTCGGGCGTCAGGTGTCCGACGATGCTCGGGACGTCGTCGAGCAGTGGTATCGACCCGGTGTTCCCGGTCATCCCGTCCACCCGGGGGTGACCAGGCCGGTCTCGTAGGCGAAGACCACGAGTTGGGCGCGGTCACGAGCGCCGAGCTTGATCATCGCGCGGGAGACGTGGGTCTTCGTCGTGGCCGGGCTGACGAAGAGGCGCTCGGCGATCTCGGCGTTCGTGAGCCCGCTCGCGACCAGGCGCATGACCTGGCGTTCGCGGTCGGTCAGGGCGTCGAGCTCGGGGGCGAGCGCCGCCGGCTTCGCGTGCGCTGCGTACGCCTCGACGAGGGAACGGGTCGGTCCGGGCGACAGCAGCGACTCCCCCGCGACCACGGTGCGGATCGCCCGGAGGAGTTCGGCGGGCTCGGTGTCCTTGACGAGGAACCCGGCCGCACCACCGCGGATCGCCTCGAACACGGTGTCGTCTTCCTCGAAGGTCGTGAGGACCACCACGTGCACCGCGGCGAGCGCCGGGTCCGCGGAGATCCGCCGCGTCGCCGCGAGGCCGTCGGTCCCCGGCATGCGGATGTCCATGAGCACGACGTCGGGCAGCTCCCGTGCGGCGACCGAGACGGCAGCGTCACCGTCGGACGCTTCACCGACGACCTGCATCCCGGGCTCGGCGGAGACGAGTGCGCGGAGCCCGGCCCGGATGAGGCTCTGGTCGTCCACCAACACCACCCGGATCGGATCCGGCGTGGTGGTGGTCGCGGGCGTGGTCATCCGTCGCTCTCCTTCTGCACGGTCGCGGTGCGTGCGGGTTCGCCGATGGGCAGGCGTGCGCGGACCGACCACCCGTCGTCGGGTGTCGGTCCGACGGCGAGGGTGCCGCCGACGGCCGCGGCCCGCTCGCGCATCCCGACGAGGCCGTTGCCCTGACTGCTGCCGCTGCTGCGGTCCACCCGTTCGGCGTCGCTGTCCGGGCCCGCCGCACGAGCGAGACCGGACGAGGGACGGCGCCCATGGTGCGTCTCATCCGCTCGGGGAGCACCGGCGACGGTCGAGACGGACGACGGGACGTCGGTCACCGTGATGTCGACGACCTCGGCACCGACGTCGACAACGACCGTGGCGCGGTGGTCGGCTGCGTGCTTCATGACGTTCGTGACCGACTCCTGCACGATGCGGAACGCGTTGCGCGAGACCACGCCGGCGACGGCGTCCACCGGGCCCTCGAGGTGCAGCTCCACGTCCACTCCGGCTGCGCGGGCACGGTCCACCAGGTCGGGGACGCGGTCGAGGCCGGCGACCGGGGCCCGGTCGGAGGTGCCGGAGGGCGCGTCGACGGCGCGCAGCACGCCGAGGATCGTCCGGAGTTCCACGAGCGCCTGCTTGCTGGAGTCGCGGATGTTCAGCAACGACTCCCGCGTCTGCTCGGGCAGTTCCGCCCCGAGGTGCAGGGCCACACCCGCCTGCAGGTTGATGAGCGACATGCTGTGGGCGACCGAGTCGTGGAGTTCCCGGGCGATGCGGACCCGCTCGGCACCCGCGCGCTGCTGCTCCGCCGCGAGTCGGGCACGACGGGCGTCGGCGGCGCGGGCCACCCGGACCCGGACGAGCTCGGTGACGGCGATGGTGACCGTCAGCCACGCCAGGCAGAGCGTCATCGTGGTGACGGTCGGGAAGGGCGCGCGACCGGTCAGGGTGTCCGCCGAAGGCAGGACGACCGTCGCGACCGCGGCCGCGGCGTAGGTGGGGACCCGGTGTCCGCGGAACCAGGCGTTCGCGAGCGCCATGGTCAGCGCCGCGACGAACGGTCCACGCGGACTGACGACCAGGGCGTAGCCGATCGTCGTACCGAGGGTCAGGGCCAGGACCACGACCGGCCACCGCCACCGGAAGGGCAGGACGACGGTCCCGCCCACGAGCAGCACCCATGCCAGGGGCCCGAGGAACACCGGGTCGACGCCGTCACCCAGGCGCTGCGTCCACGGTGGGCCACCACCACCGACGGCACCGGGACCGACCCCGGCTGCCCACCGGGTGGCGACCAGGGTGCCGACGATCTGCACGAGCGCCACCGGCAGCACCCGTCCCACGCGGGCGAACCGGTGTCCACCCACCGGGCGGGCGTCGGAGCGCGTGTCGGTGGTCATGCAGCGAGCCTACGGTCGGGCCTCGCTCAGGACATCGCGCACCGGGAGGGCCTGTGGACTACGCCCGACGGAGTAGTCACCTGTGGAGGAACGGGCGAGGGTGGGCCGGCGGGAGCAGGTCGGAGTGGGCTCTCCTGGCGGACGCGGGTGGGGCCTCCCGACCGACAGCCTTGTCGTGTCGCGACCGCGGCACCACAACCGACCTCGGAGGTCCCCATGCTCACCACACTCGCTGCCACCGCTCCGTACTGGCACGGTGGCGGGGTGCCGTCTCACGGGTTCCCCGTGTTCCCGGTGCTCCTGCTCCTGCTCGTCATCGGGGCGCTCGTCTTCGGAGTCCTGCGCCGCGGTGCCGGACGGGCGATCGCCGACGCGCGATCCGTGCTCGCCGACCGGTTCGCCCGCGGCGAGATCGATGCCGAGGAGTACCGCGCCCGTCGATCGGAACTCAGCCGGAAGTAGGCCCGACGGACGGTCAGGCCGTCCGGCGCGGGATGCTCAGGGCAGGACGGCGAGGATCGCGGCGACCGTCTCGTCCACCGATCCGCGGATCGGGACCGCGGCCGAGGCCTCGTCCGGTCCGGGACGCTCGAGCGTGGCGAACTGCGAGTCGAGCAACGAGTTCGGCATGTACTCGTGGTGCCGGTGGCTCTGCCGCTCGGCGATGAGCTCACGCGAGCCGTCGAGGAACGCGATGAACAGGTCCGGTGCGTCCTCGCGCAGGCGGTCGCGGTAGGCGCGCTTCAACGCCGAGTTCGCCATGACGCACCGGGAGCCCGACTGCTGCACCTCGGCGATGCGTGCCGAGCAGGCGTCGAGCCAGGGGCGCCGGTCCTCGTCGGTCAGGGGGATGCCGGCCTGCATCTTGTCCTTGTTCGCCTGCGGGTGCAGCCCGTCCGCGTCGACGAACTCCGCCGCCTGCCCCCGATCGACGAGTGCACGGGTCAGCGCCTCACCCACCGTCGACTTGCCGGATCCGGAGACCCCCATCACGAGCACGGGCTGGAGGACGGTCGCATCGGCCATTCCTCCACAGTACGAACAGGGGGTCTCGCGATCCACAGGATGCGGAAGACCTGGGTGAGCACACGTGGCCCTGCATAGATTGGCGGTGGCCGTCCAGACACGAAGGAGTCGACGTGGCAGAGAACAACGACAAGGCGAACATCGGGGTCATCGGCCTCGCGGTGATGGGCTCGAACCTGGCGCGGAACCTCGCGTCGCGCGAAGGCAACACCGTCGCGGTCTACAACCGCACCTACGCCCGCACCGAAGAGCTCATGAACGAGCACGGTGACATGGGCTTCATCGCGTCCGAGGACATCGACGGGTTCGTCGCGTCACTGTCGAAGCCGCGCACCGCGATCATCATGGTCCAGGCCGGCAAGGGCACCGACGCGGTGATCTCGCAGCTCGCCGACCGGTTCGAGGAGGGCGACATCATCGTCGACGGCGGCAACGCCAACTTCCACGACACCATCCGGCGTGAGCACGACCTGAAGGAGAAGGGCCTCAACTTCGTCGGCACCGGCATCTCCGGCGGTGAAGAAGGGGCACTGCACGGGCCGTCGATCATGCCCGGCGGCTCGGACGAGGCATGGGAGACCCTCGGGCCGATCCTCAAGTCGATCGCCGCCGTGGCCGAGGGTGAACCCTGCGTCACGCACGTCGGCACCGACGGCGCGGGCCACTTCGTGAAGATGGTCCACAACGGCATCGAGTACGCCGACATGCAGCTCATCGCCGAGTCGTACGACCTGCTCCGCCGCGTCGGTGGCTACAGCGTCGACCAGCTCGTGCAGGTGTTCGACGAGTGGAACAAGGGCGACCTCGAGTCCTACCTGATCGAGATCACCGGTGAGGTCCTCAAGCAGCAGGACGCCGACACCGGCAAGCCGCTGGTGGACGTCATCCGTGACGCCGCCGGTTCGAAGGGCACGGGTGTGTGGACCGTGCAGAACGCGGTCGGCCTCGGCATCCCGGTGTCCGGCATCGGTGAAGCCGTGTTCGCTCGCGCGGTGTCCTCACGAGCGACGCAGCGCGCTGCGGTGCAGGAGTCGGTGCGGGAGCGCCCGTCGATCGCCGAGGTGCCCGACACCTTCGCCGATGACGTCCGCGCCGCGCTCTACGCCTCGAAGGTCGTGGCGTACGCGCAGGGGTTCGACCTCATCATCGCCGGGGCGAAGGAGTACGGCTGGGACATCGCACTCGGGGACATGGCGAAGATCTGGCGCGGCGGCTGCATCATCCGCGCCCAGTTCCTCAACCGCATCGTCGAGGCGTACGACAAGGACCCGGAACTCGCGTCCCTGCTCGTCGACCCGTACTTCGCGAACGCCGTCGCCGAGGGCGAAGCCGCCTGGCGCCGCATCGTCGGCATCGCAGCTGCCTCGGGGATCCCGGCACCCGGGTTCTCGTCGGCGCTGTCGTACTTCGACTCGCTGGCGTCGGAGCGCCTGCCCGCCGCCCTCATCCAGGGGCAGCGTGACTTCTTCGGAGCGCACACTTACCAGCGCACGGACAAGGACGGCACGTTCCACACGCTGTGGTCCGAAGACGGCCGCCCTGAGGTCGAGCAAGAGCCGTCGACGCACTGATCGCACCCGCTGCAGCCCGAGGGCCTCGTCGTCGACGGGGCCCTCGGTGCGTCCGGGGCAGCGTGGACCTGGCCCGCTCCTGGCCGAGCCGTGGTCGGCGGGCGTGGTCGGCCGTCGGTGTCCAGCGAGCCGTGTCCAGCGAGCCGTGTTCGCCGGGCCGTGCCCGACTCAGGCGACGATGCGCTCGCGGGCCAACCGGGCGAGCAGCTCGTCCAGGCGGTCGCCGCGGCCGACCAGACGGTCGGACCCCGGGGCCGCACGGACGAAGAACGTCGCGACCGCCGTGGTGTCGTCCGGTCGGACGTAGTGCAGGACGATCGCCGGCGCGGTGCGTCGCCCGGCACCGGGGACCAGGACGTCCTCGACCCCGACGTGCACGACGCGGCTCCACCGGATGACGAGCAACCGGGTGGCGCGGCGTCCGTCGAGTTCCCACAGGGACGCCTCGGTCGCCCCGAACGCCCAGGTCACGTGCTGCGCGAGCGTGACCTCGGGGCGTGCAGCTTCCAGTGCGCCGCGCAGCTCCGGTGTGGCGGACGCTGGGACCAGCCAGACGGTCGGGTCCACGCGCCGGACGGCCACGGCGAGCAGGTCGTCCGCTCGTCGCCGGGCGATGGCCCGCGCGCGGAGGACGGCGATGACGATGACCGTCACCCCGATCGCGACGGCGGCGACCTCGGCGATGCCGAACGCCGTCAGGTCCGCGTCCGGATCGGCGTTCACGACGATGATGCGCGCGGTCACCAGGGCTGCCCAGAGTCCGACGATCGCCCACCGCAGGGCCAGGAGCCGACGGTACGGCGACCAACGCTCCCGGTCGCCGCGGGCACGACCAGGACCCGGAACACGGATCGGTCGCCTCGGCACGGTGACGATCCTGCCACGGCGGCGGACTCCGTCGGCACGTCCGTGGATGAACGCTCCCCCAACCGGTGTCCGCACCGGATCGCCCGTTCCCAGCGGCGCTGACCTAGCATCCGAGGGTGACCGAGCCTGACCCGCGCCTCCTCCCGCACCGTCGCTGGGCCGCCGCGCTCGTCGGGGTGATCGCCATGCTCGCGTTCCTGGCCGTCGCGGAGCTCGGCGCGCTGCTGCTCGGCGGTGCCGGCAGTCCGCTCGTCGCCGTCGGTTCGGCGGTCATCGACCTCGCGCCCCGGGGAGCGAAGGACCTCATGGTGTCGCTGTTCGGCACCGGCGACAAGGTGGCGTTGTTCGCACTGATGACGGTCATCCTGGTCGTCGTCACCGCCGGCGCCGGGGTCCTCGAGCGTCGCCGACCGCCGTACGGCGCCCTGGTCTTCGCCGCCGGCGGAGTGCTCGCCCTGCTCGCCGTCACCACCCGTTCCGGCAGCGGCACCTTCGACGGCGCACCCACCGTCCTCGGGGTGGCCGCGTCGATCATCGCACTCCGACTCCTGCTGCAGCGCCTCCGCCGGTGGGAGGACGCCCGCGCCGTCCCGAGCGCCGGTGCCGACCGTGCCGGCGGGGTCCAGCGTCGATCGTTCATCGGCTGGGCGGTGACCACCGCAGCGGTCGCGGCGGTGGTGGGGAGCGCCTCCCGGCTGGGGTCGGCGTCCCTGCAGGCCGCAGCCGCGGTCCGCCGGGCCGTGCGGCTGCCGACCCCGGCCACCACGGCGGCACCGGTGCCGACCGGCGCGAGCCTCGACGTGACGGGCATCACGCCCTACGTCACGCCGAACGCCGACTTCTACCGGATCGACACCGCGCTCCGCGTGCCGTCGATCGACCCCGCCGACTGGTCGCTGAAGATCCACGGCGAGGTCGAGGAAACGGTCGAGATCACCTGGGCAGAGTTGCTCGCCCTCCCCCTCGAGGAGCACATGGCCACGCTGAGCTGCGTCTCGAACGAGGTCGGCGGCGACCTGATCGGCAACGCGCTCTGGCTCGGCTACCCGATCCGGTCGCTCCTCGCCCGTGCCCGGCCGAAGCCGGGAGCCGACATGGTCCTCTCGCGGAGCATCGACGGGTTCACCGCCGGCACACCGCTCGACGTGCTGCAGGACGACGGGACGCAGGCGCTCGTCGCCGTCGGCATGAACGGATCGCCGCTTCCCGCCGAACACGGGTTCCCCGCGCGACTCGTCGTCCCGGGACTGTTCGGGTACGTCTCCGCGACCAAATGGGTGACCGAGCTCGAGGTGACGCGGTTCGCGAAGGCGCAGGGCTACTGGACGCCCCGCGGGTGGTCCGAGCGCGGGCCGGTGAAGCTCGAGTCGCGGATCGACACACCCGCCGACGGCACCTCGGTGAAGGTCGGTGACCGGGTCCCGATCGCCGGCGTCGCCTGGCAGCCGCACATCGGTGTGAAGGCCGTGCAGGTGAAGGTCGGGTCCGCCGGGTGGCAGGACGCCGAGCTCGCCGACTCCGTCTCGTCCGACACCTGGCGGCAGTGGGTCTACCGGTGGACGGCGGTCGCCGGGCAGCACGAGGTGCAGGTCCGCGCGGTCAGCGCCGAGGGCGAGGTGCAGACGAGCGTGCAGCGGCCGCCGGCTCCGAACGGTGCGAGCGGCTGGCACGGGGTCACCATCTCCGCGTCCTGACGGGAGGCGCGGGTCCCCGCCGACGGGTCCGTCGCGCCGGCGAGACGCCCCCGTCTCCCTTCGGCGCCGCAGGAGTCGCGAGACGCCGTCGACCTCGGCGGCGTCTCGGGGGTTCGCCGGCGTCTCGGGGGTTCGGCGGCGCTCGGGGGTTCGGCGGCGTTCCGGCAGGCGGCGACGTTCGGACCGCAGTCGTCAGGCGGTGAGGAGGGTCGCGACCACGCAGGTGCCGTCGACCTCGTCGTCGCGGGCGAGTTCGGCAGCGAAACCGGCTGCACGGAAGAGGCCCGCGGACACCGGCGCCTGCGCTCCCGACACCTCGATGACGACCGCCCCGCCGGGCCGCAGCCACGAAGCCGCACCGGCAGCGATCCGCCGGTGCACGTCGAGGCCGTCCGCGCCGCCGTCGAGGGCGACCCGGTGTTCGTGGTCCCGGGCCTCCGGCGGCATGGTGCCGATGGCGTCAGTCGGCACGTAGGGGGCGTTCACGGTGAGCACGTCGACCTGCCCGTGGAACCGGGTCGGCAGCGGTGCGAAGAGGTCACCCGTCACGACGATCCCCCGGTCGCCGAGGTTCTCCGCTGCCACGTCGGTGGCGTCCGGGTCGATGTCGGACGCGACGAGGTCGAGCGCTCCGATCCGTTCCAGCAGCGCCATGCCGATCGCTCCGGCACCGCAGCAGAGGTCGACGACGCGGTCGTACCGGTGCAGGCGCCGAGCGGCTTCGGTGACGACGACCCGGGTCCGGGCTCGCGGTACGAACACCCCGGGCGTCACGCGGACGCGGTGCCCGTCGAACGCTGCCCAGCCCAGGACGTACTCGAGCGGCTCCCCCGCCAGGCGCCGCTGCAGCAGTCCGCGGAGCCGCGCCGGGTCGCCGTCGCCGGCCGCGAGCAGCAGGTCGGCTTCGTCCTCGGCGAAGACGCTCCCCGCCGCGCGGAGTCGGGCGGCGAGGGCGTCCCGCGGGGTCAGTGCCACGGCTGCGTCCGAGGACTCAGGCGGCGCCGTCGAACATCGACGTCACCGAGCCGTCGTCGAAGACCTCGTGGATGGCGCGGGCGATGAGCGGTGCGATCGGCAGGACCTCGAGCTTGTCCCAGCGCTTCTCGGGCGGGACCGGCAGCGTGTCGGTGACGACGACGCGGTCGATGAACTCGCTCTGCAGCAGCTCGGTCGCCGGGTCGGAGAACACCGCATGGGTGGCTGCCACGACGACGCCCTTGGCCCCGCTGGCCTTGAGGGCCTCGGCCGCCTTGGCGATGGTGCGGCCGGTGTCGATCAGGTCGTCGACGAGCAGGCACCAGCGACCGGAGACGTCACCGACGATCTCGTGCACGGAGACCTGGTTCGGGACGAGCGGGTCGCGACGCTTGTGGATGATCGCCAGCGGCGCCCCGAGCTTCTCGGACCAGATGTCGGCGACTCGCACGCGACCCATGTCGGGCGAGACGACGGTCAGCGTCTCGGGGTCGAGCATCTCGCGGAAGCGCTCGAGGAGCACCGGCATCGCGAACAGGTGGTCGACCGGGCCGTCGAAGAATCCCTGGATCTGCGGGGCGTGCAGGTCGACACTCATGATGCGGTGCGCGCCGGCGGCCTTGAACAGGTCGGCGACCAGACGGGCCGAGATCGGCTCGCGGCCACGGCCCTTCTTGTCCTGCCGGGCGTACGGGTAGAACGGCGCGACGACCGTGATGCGCTTGGCGGAAGCACGCTTCAGGGCGTCGACCATGATGAGCTGCTCCATGAGCCACTCGTTGATCGGCGCGGTGTGCGACTGGATGACGAAGGCGTCGCAGCCGCGGACCGACTCGTCGAAGCGGGCGTAGAGCTCACCGTTGGCGAAGGTCCGGGCGTCGGTCGGGACGAGGTCGACACCGAGCTCTTCCGCGATCGACTTCGACAGTTCCGGGTGCGCTCGCCCTGCGACCAGGACGAGTCGCTTCTGGCCGGTTGTCTTGATTCCGGACACGTGTGGTGCTCACTCCCTGACCCCGTGGAGGGGCCGATCTGACCCGCCGGGGCCGATGTCCTGGGCTCCGGTCGGGGCCCACCGCTGACGGCACGGGGACCGTCGAAGGTGTCATTCGCCTCGCGCACGCCGAGCGGACTCGGCCGCCGGGGTACCGGGTCGGTTCTCCTCGACCCATCCCTCGGTGTTGCGCTGTGGGGCGTAGCTGATCGCGAGCGACCCGGCCGGCACGTCCTTGCGGACGGTCGTGCCTGCACCGGTGTACGCCCCGTCACCAATCCTAACCGGGGCGACGAACACGTTGTGCGACCCGGTCCGGACGTCGGAGCCGATGACGGTGCGGTGCTTGTGGACGCCGTCGTAGTTCGCCGTGATGGTGTTCGCGCCGATGTTGGAGTCCTCGCCGACCTCCGTGTCGCCGATGTAGGACAGGTGCGGCACCTTGCTCCCGCGGCCGATCACGGCGTTCTTCGTCTCGACGAAGGTCCCGATCTTGCCCCGCTCGCCCAGGATCGTGCCGGGCCGCAGGTAGGCGAAGGGTCCGACCGAGGCACCGTCCCCGATGACCGCGAGGGTGGCGTCGACCCGGTTCACGGTGGCGCCCGCCCCGACCTCGGTGTCCCGCAGCGTGGTGCCGGGCCCGACGACAGCGCCGGTGGCGATCGCCGTCGCACCGAGGAGCTGGGTGTCGGGCAGCAGTTCGGCATCGGGTTCGATCGTGACGTCGAGGTCGATCCACGTCGAGGCGGGGTCCTGCACGCTGACCCCGGCCAGCTGGTGCCGGCGGACGATCCGGGCGTTGAGCTCCCGCGCCGCGTCAGAGAGCTGCGCGCGGTCGTTGATGCCGGCGACGAGCCACGGGTCGGTCAGCGTGACGACGTCCACCCGGCCACCGCGGGCGGCGATGAGTGCCGGGACGTCGGTGATGTACTTCTCACCCTGGGCGTTCTCGGTCGTCAGGGACGGCAGCACGGCGCGCAGCTCGGTGACGTCGAAGGCGTAGATGCCGGCGTTGGCCTCGGTGATCTGCAGCTGCTCCGGTGTGGCGTCCTTGTGCTCGACGACCCCGGCGAACGACCCGTCGGCATTGCGCACGATCCGCCCGAGTCCGGTCGGATCGGGAGCGATCGCACTGACGAAGGTCGCGCCGTGGCCACCACCGCCGTGGGCGTTGACGAGGGTGCGCAGGCTCTGCGCGTCGAGCAGCGGGACGTCGCCGGAGAGCACCACGACGACCCCGTCGAAGTCGGCGGGGAGCGCGTGGACCGCGACCTCGACCGCACGCCCGGTCCCTGGGACGTCATCCTGGTCCACCAGGAGGGCGTCGGGGGCTCGCTCGGTGATCTCGGCGGCGACGCGGTCGCGCTCGTGCCGCACCACGACGGCGACGTGCTCCGGGGACAGCGACTCCGCGGTCCGGAGCACGTGGGCGATGAGTGGCAGGCCGGCGAGCCGGTGCAGCACCTTGGGGAGCGAGGACTTCATGCGCGTGCCCTGCCCGGCGGCGAGGACGACGACGGCGATCCGCTGGTCGGTCATGCGTCCCATCCTGGCGCACTGCCTCGGCCGCGGCTGACCGTCGCGCCGATGTGTGGGCAACTGCGCGGAGAACCGCATCGGTGCAGGGGAAGCCGCACGGAGCCGCCGAGCCACGCACCGGCTGTCACGGCCGGACCACGGGAGGCCCGGTGCCGGCCCGTCGGACCGGCACCGGGCCTCCAGGCCGGCACCACCGTCAGACGGTCAGGTCCGTCAGCTCGACCTTGATCCAGCCGGGCTCGCGGCGGTCGAACGCCTCGTAGGCCTCGATGGCGGAGCCGATGCCCTCGTGCTCGGTGATGAGCGCCGTCGGGTCGAACTGCCCGGCCGCGACCATGTCGATGAGCGGCGGCGTGACCGAGTGGTGATCGCAGTTGCCCATGCGGATGGTGAGGTTCTTGTTCATCGCCTCGCCGATCGGGTACGACTGCGCGGTCGGGCCGTAGACGCCGATGATCCCGATCCGGCCGTACTTGGCCACCGAGGCGACCGCCCAATGCGCGACCTGCGACGGTCCGTCGCCGGGCTTCCACTGCTGCTGCTCGCCGAACCCGTCGGGTGAGGCGTCCGGAGCGACCTGCTGCACCTCGGCGTCGAACGCGGCAGCCTGCTCGTCCGACACGGCGGCCGGGCCGTGCTTCGGCCGTTCCGCGTCCACGCCGACCGCGTCGATGACCGCGTCGGCGCCGATGCCGTTGGTGAGGTCCATGATCGCCTGGACCGGGTCCTCCCGGTTGTAGTCGACGACCTCGCAGTGCTGCGCGAGTGCCGCGGCGAGCCGGGTCTCGTGCCCGTCGACCACGATGACGCGGCCGGCGCCCTGCTTGTAGGCGGACGCGGCCGCGAACTGGCCGACGATGCCCGCCCCGAACACCACGACGACGTCACCGCGGCGGACGCCGGCGAGCTCCGCGCCGAACCAGCCGGTCGGGAAGATGTCCGAGAGCAGGATCGCCTGCTCATCGCTGACGTTCTCCGGCAGTGGGTGCATGGTGTTCTGCGCCCACGGCACACGGACGTACTCGGCCTGCAGTCCGTCGACAGGGCCGGTGGACTGCGGGCCGCCGAAGAAGCTCGTGCCCGCCTGGGGTCCGTTCGGGTTCGCGACGTCGCACTGCGCGGTCTGGCCCATGCGGCAGTACCGGCAGGCGCCGCAGGAGATGGTCGAGTTGATGACGACGCGGTCGCCCGGGCTGAAGCCGCGGACGGCGTCGCCGACCTGGGAGACGACGCCGACGGCCTCGTGCCCGAGGATCGTGCCCTCGATCATGGGGGCCATGGTGCCGCGCACGAAGTGCAGGTCGGTGCCACAGATCGCGGAGCGGGTGATGCGCACGATCGCGTCGTGGGGGTCCTGGATGGTGGGCTCCGGGACCTCGTCGAGCCGGATGTCGCCGATGCCGTGCCAGACAACTGCCTTCATGGGTTCCTCCTCGTGGGTCGTCCGGGCGGACGCTACGCGCGGGGGTCTCCGCGGCCACGGAGGGCGGAGCGGCATCCGGACAGGCGGGCGGGCGCGCTGGCCGGGCGGGCGCAGGGCGTCGACGCGCGCGGGCGCAGGGCGTCGAGAGGTCACGATGCGTCGCTCTGGGGGCCCGCGCGAGACGGATTGCGACACCTCGGCGGAACTGAGCGGGGTGTCGCGCGACCGCGGCAGCCCGCGGACGGGAGGCGCGCTCCGCGTCCGGCACCGCGCCTCCCGTCCGCCGCCCGCCGGCCACCGCGACACCCCCGCTGCCCGACGCCGAGAGGCCGCAATGCGTCGCTCTGAGCGCCCGAGAGAGACGGATCGCGGCACCTCGGCGGAACCGAGCGGGGTGTCGCGCGACCGCGGCAGCCCGCGGACGGGAGGCACGCCCCGCGTCCGGCACCGCGCCTCCCGCCCGCCGGCCGCCGGCCACCGCGACACCCCCGCTGCCCGACGCCGAGAGGCCGCAATGCGTCGCTCTGAGCGCCCGAGAGAGACGGATCGCGACACCTCGGCGGAACTGAGCGGGGTGT
>NZ_QKSL01000018.1:0-59201 GCF_003234615.1 Curtobacterium sp. MCPF17_001 | reverse complement strand
ATAGCGAGAGGGAAACGCCCGGTCACATTCCGAACCCGGAAGCTAAGCCTCTCAGCGCCGATGGTACTGCAAGGGGGACCTTGTGGGAGAGTAGGACGCCGCCGGACTTCTCTTCATGAAGACCCCTGACACGGGGAGCATCCGCTCCCTCTGTCAGGGGTTTTCTGCATTCCACCCTGCTGTCCATCGCCGCCCTCCAGTCGGACGGGCGGTCGCGGTAGGATCAGGGCGTCATGACAGCGCCATTCTCTTCTGCCACCGGTTCCGACGTCCGCGTCCGGTTCTGCCCGTCGCCCACCGGGACGCCGCACGTCGGCCTGGTCCGCACTGCCCTGTTCAACTGGGCCTACGCCCGGCACACGGGTGGCAAGCTCGTGTTCCGCATCGAGGACACCGACGCCGCCCGGGACAGCGAGGAGTCCTACGCGCAGATCATCGAGGCACTGCGCTGGCTGCAGCTGGACTGGGACGAGGGCGTCGAGGTCGGCGGACCCCACGGCCCGTACCGGCAGTCGGAGCGGGCCGACATCTACGCGGACGCCATCGCACAGCTCACCGCAGCGGGGCACGTCTACGAGTCGTACGTCACTCCCGAGGAGATGGAAGCCCGCAACGTCGCGAACGGTCGAGACCCGAAGCAGGGCTACGACAACCACGAGCGCGACCTCACGGACGCCCAGCGCCAGGCGTTCCGGGACGAGGGCCGTGCGCCGGCGCTGCGCCTGCGCGTACCGGACCGCGATCTCAGCTTCCAGGACCTGGTTCGCGGTGACATCACCTTCCCACAGGGCTCCTTCCCGGACTTCGTCGTGGTGCGTCCGAACGGCAAACCGCTCTACACGTTCACGAACCCCCTCGACGACGCCCTGATGGGGATCACCCACGTCCTCCGTGGCGAGGACCTGCTGTCGTCGACGCCGCGGCAGATCGCGCTGTACGAGGCGCTCCACGAGATCGGTCTCGCTCGGTTCATCCCGCAGTTCGGTCACCTGCCGTACGTGATGGGGGAGGGCAACAAGAAGCTCTCGAAGCGGGATCCCGAGTCCAACCTGTTCCACCACCGGTCGAACGGCATGGTGCCCGAAGGACTCGTGAACTACCTGGCGCTGCTCGGGTGGTCGATCGGCCCCGACCGCGACGTCTTCTCGATCGCCGAGATGATCGCGGCGTTCGAGGTCACGGACGTGAACCCGAACCCGGCGCGCTTCGACCACAAGAAGGCTGAGTCGATCAACGGCGACCACATCCGCCTGCTCGATCCCGCCGACTTCCGTGGCCGGCTCCAGCCCTACCTCACGGAGTTCCTCGACGAGCCGGCGACGGCCGAGCAGGAGCGCGTGCTCGAGCTCGCGGCCCCGCTGGTCCAGGAGCGCATGCAGCTGCTCAGCGAGGCACCCGCGATGCTCGGCTTCCTGTTCACCTCCGACGACGACCTGGTGGTCGAGGACGACGCCCTCGGATCCCTCAAGGGCGACCCGGCCCCGGTCCTCCAGGCCGGCATCACCGCTCTCGAACAGCTGGACGACTGGTCGACGGCCGCCATCGAGCAGTCGCTCCGGACGGCGCTCATCGACGGCCTCGAGCTGAAGCCCCGGGTGGCGTTCGGTCCGCTGCGCGTGGCGGTGTCCGGTCGTCGGATCAGCCCGCCGCTCTTCGAGTCGATGGAGATCCTCGGCAAGCAGTCCACGCTCGCGCGGCTCCGTTCCCTCGCGGCGCGCTGACGTCCGTGGTCGACGTCGTCGTCATCGGCGCGGGTCCCGCGGGGCTCAGCGCTGCGCTGAACCTGGTGCGCGCGAGACGCACGGTGCTGCTCCTCGACGCGAACCGCCCGCGGAACGCCGCGACCCTCCGGTCGCACGGGTTCATCACGCGGGACGGCATCTCGCCCCTCGAGCTGCGGAAGCTCGGGCGGGACGAGGTCGCCGGGTACCCGGAGGCGACGGTCACGCAGGCCGTCGTCGACCGGGTCTGGCAGACCGACGGCGCCTGGAACGTGCACGGCACCTGGCGTGGCGCCGAGGTGGCGGCCACCGCCCGCGCCGTGGTGATCGCCACGGGCCTCCGTGAGTCGTTCCCCGCGCTGCCGTCGCTCCGGGCGTTCTACGGCACCGACGTCCACAGCTGCGTGGAGTGCGACGGGTACGACAAGGCCGGATCGCCGCTGGCGTTCATCGGCGAGACCGACGACGTCGTCGACCGCGCTCTGCTCGTCGGGTCGTGGACCGACGACCTCGTCGTCTTCACGAACGGGGTGGCTCCGGTGTCCGAGACCGGGCGGGCACGCCTGGTCGCGGCCGGCATCCGCATCGACGAGCGTCCGGTGGCGGACCTGGAGGGGGACCGGAGCGGCATGACCGGGGTGCGGCTGGCCGACGGGGACGTGGTACCGCGCTCGGGCGCCTTCGTCCGGCCCGAGTGGCACGCGGACCTGGACTGGGTCGACGCGGACCTCGACCGCGACGAGCTGGGCTTCGTGCGGGTGGACCGGCTCGGTCGGTCGAACCTCCCCGGACTGTACGCGGTCGGGGACGTCACCCCGCCCGGGCCCGAGCAGCTCATCGTCGCGGCCGGACACGGTGCGTCGACCGCGGCGGCCGTGCACCGTGACCTGGTCGGTGGTCTCGGAGACCTCCGGGATGCTGTACAGTAGTTGATCGTGCCCCGGACAACGGGGCGCAGGGCCGCAAGGCCTTTGGGGTATGGTGTAATTGGCAACACAGCGGTTTCTGGTACCGTCGTTCTTGGTTCGAGTCCAGGTACCCCAGCAGTTGGACACACGAAAGCCCCCGGGAGACCGGGGGCTTTCGTCGTTTCGGGGCGGCGCGCTCGGGGCCGCGCGCTCCGGCTCCGGCTCGCCGGCTGTGGGCTATCGTCGTCGGACGAGGGCGGACACCGCGCCGCCACGCCCGGACACCGTCCGGGTGCGCCACGAGCAGGGGGACCCATGATCATCTTCGGCAGCCGCACACGTTCCGCCCTCGCCGGGGTGCTGTTCTTCGCCTGCACCCTCTGCGGGTCGACCGCAGCGCAGCGCCTGCACCGACTGCGGACCTGGTTCACGCTGTTCTTCGTGCCGGTGTTCCCGTTCGGGCACGGACGGTACGTGCTGCAGTGCGCGTACTGCGGCGGCCAGTCGTCGATGCCGCGCGAGGGTGCCGAGCGCTTCATCGCCGACAGCGAGCGTGCCCAGCAGGCACACCTGGCGCAGGAGACCCTGCCGCCGACGGGCGCCTGACGCGCCGGCAGCGGCTGTGTAACGCTCCGGTCACGGTGCTGGTGCAACCGGTTGCACGACCCCCGTCCGGGGCGTAGCGTCCTCGCTCAGCAGGCAGCGTCGCCTGCTCCAGTGCAGCGTCGCCGGGCACGGTCCGGCGACGCTCCTGGTGATCTCGATGAGGAGACAACGCTGTGAAGAACACACGTGCGAAGGGCCGCGTGGCCTCGATCGCAGGGATCGCGGTCGTCGGCCTGCTGCTCGCGAGCTGCTCGAGCGGGAGTTCGGCCTCGGACGACGCGAAGGGCGGCCAGGACAGCCGCGGACCGATCACCTACGTGCAGGGCAAGGACAACTCGAACGTCGTCCGCCCGCTGATCGCCAAGTGGAACAAGGCCCACCCGGACGAGAAGGTCACCTTCAAGGAGCAGTCCGACCAGGCAGACCAGCAGCACGACGACCTGGTGCAGCACTTCCAGGCGAAGGACGACAACTACGACGTGGTCGACGTCGACGTGGTGTGGACCGCCGAGTTCGCCGCGAAGAGCTGGCTCACCCCGCTCACCGGCGACATGGCGATCGACACGTCGAAGCTCCTGCCGTCGACGGTCAAGACCGCGACGTACAACGACACGCTCTACGCGGCCCCACAGACCTCCGACGGCGCCCTGCTCTACTACCGCAAGGACCTCGTGAAGACCCCGCCGACGACGTGGGACGAGATGATGCAGGACTGCTCGATCGCGAAGGACGCCGGCATCGGCTGCTACGCGGGGCAGTTCGCGAAGTACGAGGGGCTGACCGTCAACGCCTCCGAGGCGATCAACGGCGCGGGCGGCGCGGTCCTCAACGGCAGCGGCAAGCCGGACGTCGACACCTCCGACGCGAAGGCCGGCCTGCAGAAGCTCGTCGACGCCTTCGAGAACGGCAACATCCCGAAGGAAGCGATCACCTACCAGGAGGAGCAGGGCCGTCAGGCGTTCGAGGACGGCAAGCTGCTGTTCCTGCGCAACTGGCCGTACGTGTACAGCCTCGCGAAGACCGACGGCTCCAGCAAGGTGAAGGACACCTTCGGCATCGCCCCGATCCCGGGCGCCGACGGCGTCGGTGCCTCGACCCTCGGCGGTCACAACGCCGCGATCAGCGTCTACTCGAAGCACAAGGCCACCGCGCACGACTTCCTCGAGTTCCTCATCTCCAACGACACGCAGAAGTTCTTCGCGACCCAGGGCTCGCTCGCCCCGGTCGTCGGTGACCTGTACACGGACGAGGAGCTCACGGCGAAGCTGCCGTACCTCCCGACGCTCCTCGAGTCGATCAAGTCCGCGGAGCCGCGTCCGGTGACGCCGTTCTACCCGGCCGTGACCAAGGCGATCCAGGACAACACCTACGCCGCGCTCAAGGGGTCGAAGTCCGTCGACGCCGCCATGCAGGACATGCAGGCGGCCCTCACGTCGGCGACCGACGGCGGCAACTGACACCGAGGGCGGCTCAGGCCGCCCGCTGACGGGAGGGTCGTGGTCACGCGACCACGGTCCTCCCGTCCTCCCTCTGTGCGTTCCCGACACCGGCAAGGAGGCCGTGACGTGTCAGCAGCAACCGAGATCCCCGCAGCGATCCCCGAACCCCAGGGGATGGAGCCGCCGAAGCGGCGCAAGGGCGGGCTCAACGCCGAGCACGGTCGGTGGGCCGTGTACCTCATCGGCCCCACGCTCGTGCTCCTGGCGATCGTCATCGGCTACCCGGTCGTCAGTGCGGTCATCCAGTCGTTCCAACTCGACCAGGGACTGGACAAGGCCACCGGCCTGTTCGTCGAGGGCGGCTTCGCCGGCGTCACGAACTACGTGCACTGGCTCGGCCAGCAGTGCGGCACCGCCGCCTGCCCGCCCGGCAACCTCGGCTCCCAGTTCTGGACGGCGTTCGGCAACACGTTCTTCTTCACGGTCGTGACCGTGGCGCTCGAGACCGTCATCGGGCTGTGGATGGCCATCATCATGAACCGCGACTTCAAGGGCCGCGCCCTCGTCCGTGCCGCGATCCTCATCCCGTGGGCCATCCCGACCGCCGTCACCGCGAAGCTCTGGTACTTCATCTTCGACGCGAACGGTGTGCTCAACCACGTCATCGGCCACCAGGTCCTCTGGTTCTCCGACGAGTGGGCCTCCCGCTTCGCCATCATCATCGCCGACACCTGGAAGACCACGCCGTTCATGGCGCTGCTCATCCTCGCCGGGTTGCAGCTGATCCCGGACGAGGTCTACGAGGCCGGGAAGATGGACGGCGCCTCGACCATGCAGCGGTTCGTCAACATCACCCTGCCGCTCGTGAAGCCGGCGCTGATGGTCGCGATCCTGTTCCGCGTGCTCGACGCCCTGCGGATCTACGACCTCATCGCGATCATGACCGGTGGTGGTGGTGGTTCCGGGAACGCGACCGTCTCGCTGTCCGTGCTGGTCGTCGACCAGATCCGGCAGGGCTTCAACTCCGCCTCGGCACTGTCCACCATCACGTTCGTGGTCATCTTCGTCGTCGCGTTCATCTTCGTCCGGTTCCTCGGCGCGAACGTCGTGCAGACCCAGGCAGCACAGCAGAAGGGCGAACTCAAGTGACCCTCGCAGCAGACCGTCTCCGCATTCCCGCCGAACGTGCTGACGCACGCGGCGATGTCCGTGTGAAGCGCCACGCGGGGCCGAGGCTCCGCACCGGCATCCAGGCCGCCGTCATCGCCCTGTGGTGCCTGCTGCCGTTCTACTGGATGATCGTCACGTCCTTCCGCGACGTCGGCTACACGTTCGACCCGACGCCGTTCTTCACCCACGTGACGCTCGACAACTACGCGACGGCGTTCTCGACGGCGCTCGGCAACCACCTCGGACGCGCGCTGCTCAACAGTGTGTTCATCGGTGCCGTCGTCACGATCATCGCCCTGCTCGTCGGCACGACCGCCGCCTACGCGCTGGCCCGGCTCGAGTTCCGCGGCAAGTCCCTGATCGCCGGCGCGATCCTCGCGGCGTCGATGTTCCCGGGCGTCGCGCTGATCTCGCCGCTGTTCCAGCTGTTCACCGACATCGGGTGGATGGGCAGCTACCAGGCGCTGATCCTGCCGAGCATCTCGTTCGTGCTGCCACTGACGGTCTACACACTGGCGTCGTTCTTCCGGGAGATGCCGTGGGACCTCGAGGAGGCCGCCCGCATCGACGGCTGCACCCGCGTCCAGGCGTTCCGACGGATCATCCTGCCGCTGGCCGCACCGGCCGTGTTCACGACCGCGATCCTGGCGTTCATCTCGTCCTGGAACGAGTACCTCATCTCGTCCCAGCTGTCGAGCGACGCCACCCAGCCGGTCACGGTCGCGATCGCGTCCTTCGCCGGGTCGCAGCCGCACCAGGAGCCGTACACCGCGGTGATGGCGGCGGGCACGATCGTCACGATCCCGCTCGTCATCCTGGTGCTCGTGTTCCAGCGCCGCATCGTGGCCGGTCTCACCGCCGGTGGCGTGAAGGGCTGACCGTGGCACAGCGCGCACCACTCCGCCCCACGTCGCGGATCGAGGAGGCCATCGGGTTCGTCGGGTGCTTCGGACTGCTGTTCTTCGGCGTCACCGTCTTCTGCGAGCTCACCGGGCGGCCGGCGCTCGGGTGGGCGCTCACGCTGCTCGGGACCGTCGTGGCGATCGTCCTCCTGGACCGATGGCGACGGCGGGTACTCCGGCGGACCGACGCCGCTGCCCAGCCGGACCAGCCGGCGGTCGCGACGCGCGCGACCGGCCGCTGACGGGCCTCCCGGGACGATCCCGTGGGGATCCAGGAGATCGCGCAGGTGACCGGGCTGTCGAAGGCGACGGTCTCGCGGGCGCTCCGTGGTCTGCCGACGGTGGCAGGGACGACGATCGACCAGGTCCGCCGGGTCGCCGACGAGCTCGGGTACGTCCCGAGCTCGGCGGCGGCGGGCCTGGCCACCGGTCGCCAGCGCGCAGTCGGTGTCGTCCTGCCGGTGATCGACCGCTGGTTCACGGCCAAGGCCCTGGGCGGCGTCGACGCTGAACTCCGAGCCGCCGGCTACGACCTCGTCCTCTACAACCTCGGCGGACCGGGGGGTGATCGGCACCGGGCGTTCCGGCGCGCGATGCTGCGACAGCGCGTCGATGCGCTGGTGTTGATGTCGCTGGCCCTCGACGAGACCGAACGCCGCGAGCTGCAGGTCAGCGAGCTGCCGACGATCGTGATCGGCGGGCCGGCGCACGATCTGCGGAACGTCGGTGTCGACGACCACGAGGTGGCTGCCCTGGCGGTCGTCCACCTCACCGGACTGGGACACCGCGAGGTCGCCTACGTCGGCGGGCAGGACGAAGCCGGCCTCAGCGTCGCCGTGCCCTACCGCCGCCGGGACGGGTTCACCGAGGCGATGGTGTGCGCTGGAGCCCCGGTCCGTCGCGACTGGTACGCCGACGGTCGGTTCTCGTTCGCCGGCGGGGTCGCGGCGGGGACCGCGCTGCTCGACGTCGCGGCCCCGGACCGGCCGACCGCGGTGGTCTGCGCCTCGGACGAGATGGCGCTCGGCGTCGTGGTCGCCGCACACCGGCTCGGGCTCGACGTGCCGCGGGACGTGTCCGTCACCGGCGTCGACGGGCACGAGTACGGCGAGGTCCTCGGCCTCACGACGGTCGCGCAGGACCCGGAGGCGCAGGGTCGTGTGGCCGCACGGGCGGTCGTCCTGGAGGCCCAGGGTGCGTCCCCGGGGCCCCTCGCGCCGTCCGCCGTGCGGCTCGTGGTGCGGCAGACGACCACGCGGCCGTGCCGGTGACCGGGTCGCCCAGCGGGCGAGCGTCCCGCATCGAGCAACCGGTGGCGGGCGTCCCGTGACCGGCATCCGGGACTCGGCTTCGGCTGGTCGGCGTCCGGGCGGCCGGCGTAGCCTCGCCCGCATGCTGGTCACGAAGCTCGAGCACGCCTGTCTCGTCGTCGAGCAGGACGGCGGCCGCCTGGTCATCGACCCCGGCGCCTACACGCGCCCGGTCGAGGTGAGCGATGTCGTCGCCGTCGTCGTGACCCACGAGCACCCGGACCACGGCACGGCCGAGCAGCTCGACCGGATCCTGGACCGGAACCCGGGCATCCCGGTGTTCGGCCCGGCCGGGGTCGCGTCGGCGCTGGCGGCGGCCGTCGAGGTGGACGTCGTGGCGGACGGTGACACCCGGACCGTCGGGGCCTTCACCCTGTCGTTCCACGGCACGCGGCACCAGCTGATCCACTCGTCCGTGCCGGTCGTCGACAACACCGGGGTGTTCGTCAACAGCACGCTGTTCCACCCGGGTGACGCCTACATCGACCCCGGAGCACCCGTCGAGGTGTTCGCGGCACCGGTCGGGGCGCCCTGGCTGAAGATCGGTGAGCTGATGGACCACCTGCTCGCCGTCGCCCCACGACGGGCGATCCCGATCCATGAGGCCACGCTGTCCGACATCGGGTTCGCGGGGCACACGGACCGGATCCGGCAGGTCGTCGAGCCCGCGGGCGAGGTCGTCGTGCTCGCACCGGGGGAGTCGTTCACCGTCTGAGGGTCGGTAGCCCGAGCAGTCCGCCGAGCTCGAGTGCGTCCCACGGGGCGTGGCGTTCCGCGTCGTTGTCGAAGTAGACCCAGACGTCACGTCCGGCGGCGACGTGGTGCCGGACCGTGTCCGCCCAGGTGAGCAGGGCCTCCCGGCCGTAGCCGTCGTGGTACGTGTGCGGCGCGCCGTGGAGCCGGAGGTACGCGAGCGGCGCGTCGGTGTCGTGGACCAAGCGGGGGAAGTCGCCCGCGTGCGAATCGACGAGCGCGGTGCGGTGTGTGCGGAGGACGGCGAGGTGGTCCGGGGTGACGGCGTCGGGGGAGCGGACCTCCAGGACGTGGTGGACCGGCAGTGCCGGGTCCTCCGCCGTGGTCGACGGCTCGACGACCTTCGCGTCGTGCCCGGCGGCGAGGGCGGCGGCCTCGCCGTGGGTGGCGGGCAGCAGGGCGAGGAACGCGTCGAGCACGTCAGGCGTCGGGACGACGTGCTCGGGGAGTTGCCAGAGCACCGGGCCGAGGGTCGGACCGAGCTCCAGCGGCCCGGAGGCGAAGAAGTTCGCCAGCGCCGTGTCGACGTTCCGCAGGCGGAGCATGTGCGTCAGGTACCTGCCGCCCTTCAGCGCGAAGCGGAAGTCCTCGGGGACCGCTGCACGCCAGGCACGGTACCGCGACGGACGCTGCAGCGAGTAGAAGGAGCCGTTGACCTCGACCGTCGGGAAGCGCGTGCCGACGTGCTCGAGCCAGCGCCGCTTGGCGAGCCCGGCGGGGTAGAAGTCGCCGCGCCACGAGTCGTACTGCCAGCCGGACAGGCCGATGCGCACCGTCATCGACCCACCGTATGCCGACCCTCCGTGTGCCCTGGTCGGCATGGCGACACACCGGCGCGGACCCGGGCGTTTTGGTGCTCGCTCACACCCTGTGCCATACTTGTCGAGTTGTCGGAACGGCCCCATCGTACAGTGGCCTAGTACGCCGCCCTCTCACGGCGGTAACGCGGGTTCGAATCCCGCTGGGGTCACCACGAGTGACACACTCCGAACCGACACACGTCCCGATCCGGGACATCGCCGCGGCCCCATCGTATAGCGGCCTAGTACGCTGCCCTCTCACGGCGGTAACGCGGGTTCGAATCCCGCTGGGGTCACCAGCTCGAAGGCCCTCACCCGACCGGGTGAGGGCCTTCGTCGTCCTGGTGGCGGCCGTGTCGCCGTCGCTCTGTCGTTCAGAGCGAGACGGACACCGAGTCGAGGTTGACGTAGTTCCCGTTGCTGGCGGGCACGGCGATCGACAGGGCGTTCGACCCTGCTGTCAGCTGCACGGGCAACGTGACCGTGCTCCACGTCGACCACGATCCCGTCGCCGGCAGGGTCACGGTGGTCGCGGTCCCGCTGCCCACGCGGACGATGCGCGTCGCGGTCCCCGCTGCGGCCGCGTACCGGAGTGTCACGCTGTGTGTCCCCGCGCTCGCGACGTTGACGTGCGCCGTCGCCGCGGTACCTGCGGTGTTCCACCCGGCCAGGTAGCCGCGCCCGGTGTAGCCGGTACCGGTCGCTTCGGTCGGGATGCCCGGGTGGTCGATGTTCTCCGCCTGGTACACGCCGTCACCCTGCTCCACCACGGTCGAGCCGTCCGGTGTCGCCTGCTGCACGATCGCCACGGTGGCCGACGCTGCGAGGGACTGTTGCGGGGCGGTGCTGGTCGACGGGGTCGGGGCGGTCCAGTCCGGTCCGCCGATGCCCTCGGGCGAGACGTGCGCCGCTGCCTGCGATGCGTTCGCGGTGAGGACCGACTCGTACTGGGTCTGTCCGGCGTCGTCGATCAGGTCTCGGATGTCCCGGGTGAGGATGGCCTTGAACCCCTGTGTGTCGCTCGAGCCCTCGTTGAGGAAGGTATCGGCGACGGTCAGGTTCGCCACCGCCCAGTCCACGGCACGGGTGGCGTCGGCCAGGTACTGCTGGTCGTTCGTGAGCAGGTACATCTGCAGGGCGGCGCCGGCGTACTGGCCCTGGTTGTACGTCCAGTCGTAGTCGGTGAACTGCCCGGTGCCGCTGACGTGGTCGCGGATGTGCCCGTTCCGGTCGAAGTCGGTCTGCAGCCAGGCGAAGAGCCGCTCGGCCGTGTCCCGGTAGGTCGTGTCGCCGGTCGCAGCGTACAGCCGGAGCGCCGTCTGCACGGCGGTGCCGTTCGTCGCCACGTTCTTCTCGTTCTTGCTGCCGTCA
This sequence comes from Curtobacterium sp. MCPF17_001, assembly GCF_003234615.1. Taxonomy (NCBI): domain Bacteria; kingdom Bacillati; phylum Actinomycetota; class Actinomycetes; order Micrococcales; family Microbacteriaceae; genus Curtobacterium; species Curtobacterium sp. MCPF17_001. Next base: position 48,221 of record NZ_QKSL01000018.1, on the reverse strand, counting down.
CCGACGTCGACGTTCTTCCACCAGATGCCACCGCCGTACGTCGTGTCCTCGTACTGCGCGATGAAGCCGAAGACCTCCTCCGATTCGTCGAGGAACCGCTGTTCCCCGGTCAGTTCGTACGCGCGGACCGCGCCACGGGCCCACCAGCCCATGTCGTCGTTCCAGTCGTTCTGCCGGAAGTCCGGGTACGCCGCCTGCCAGCCGTCGAAGACGTCGTCGATCATCTGCCGACTCGTTGCGTCGTGGGTGCGTTCGTAGCGGTCCATCACCGCCTCCCAGTTCTGGGCCTCCCACCAGTAGTCCGTGTAGAGCCCACCCTGCGGTCCGACCGCGTGCTCCTGGTGGACCTGGCGGTCGCTGTAGGTGGTGAAGTACTTCGCGTCCGCGTCCCAGTAGGTGGCGACGAACGCGTCGTACGCGTCGGTCGCCTGGGTGGTGGTCAGGGCGGAGGCTCGGCCAGGGTCGGTTGCGATGCCCACACCGGTGAGCGTGGCCGACGCGACGGCACCGGCCACGAGCAGGCTGACGAGTCTGTGCTGCATGGGATCTCCTTCGATCCGACCCTTGATCCGCCCTGCCCGGTGCAGGCGCAAAAAAGTATACTTGAACTACTTCTTGCGTGAATTGGGCCAATCAATATAGTTGGAGCAGTACCAGCGAAAGTCAAGGGAGCAACGTGGCTCAGATACATGCAGACCTCGTGGGCAGGGTCGCCCGGCAGGTCGAGGACCGGATGGGGTCCGACGTCGGCGCGGTGTTCGCGAACTGCTTCGCGAACACGCTGTCGACGACGATGACGGACATGCCGGACGGCACGATCTTCATGGTCACCGGCGACATCCCGGCGATGTGGCTGCGCGACTCGACCGCGCAGCTCACGCCGTACCTGCACTTCGTCGCCGAGGACGAAGCGCTGGCCGACACCATGGCGTCGGTGTCGCGGCGGCAGCTCGAGTACGTCCTCGTCGATCCCTACGCCAACGCCTTCAATCGCGCCCCCGATGGCGCCGGTCACGCCGACGACGACACGGCGATGGACCCGTGGGTCTGGGAGCGCAAGTACGAGATCGACTCGCTCTGCTACCCGATCCGCCTGGCGTACGACCTCTGGGAGCGCACGGGGCGCACCGACCACCTCGACCGGTTCGCCGAGGTCGCTGCTGCGGCCATCGCGTTGTGGACCGTCGAGCAGGACCACGAGGCGGGCTCGCCGTACCGGTTCGAACGCCCCGACCCGCTGCTGCCGAGTGACACCCTCGTCCGCCAGGGCCGCGGCCCGCGCACCGCCCGGACCGGTCTGACCTGGAGCGCGTTCCGGCCGAGCGATGACGCGACGACGCTGGGCTTCAACATCCCGGGGAACGCCTTCGCCGTCACCGAGCTGCGACACGTCGCCGTGCTCGCCACCGCGGTGCTCGACGACGCGCAGCTGGCTCGGCGGGCAACGGCCCTCGCCGACGAGATCGACGACGCCATCCGGACTCACGGCGTCGTCGACCACCCGGACCACGGCGTCGTCCTGGCCTACGAGGTCGACGGTACCGGCGGCGCCCTGCTCATGGACGACGCGAACGTCCCGAGCCTGTTGTCCCTGCCGATGCTCGGTTGGTGCGACCGTGACGACGCGCTCTACCGGCGCACCCGCGCCGCGGTGCTCTCGCCCACGAACCCGTACTGGTTCAGCGGTGCGACGGGCAGCGGCATCGGCAGCCCGCACACCCCCGGGCGCAACGTGTGGCCGATCGCACTCGCCGTCCAGGGGCTCACCGCAACTGACGCCGAGGAACGGGGCCACCTCCTGCAGCAGCTGTGCGCCACACACGCAGGGACGGGGCTCATGCACGAGTCCTTCGACGTCGACGACCCGACCACGTACACCCGTCCCTGGTTCTCCTGGGCGAACGCGATGTTCTGCGAGTTCGTGCTCGACCTCGCCGGCTTGCGCAGCGCTCCGGCACCGGTCCCGGAACGGAGCACCCGATGAGCGTCGTGACGACCCCCGAGGAGCAGGCCGTCGTCGCGGGTGAAGCCGACGGCGCCCTCGATTCCACACCTCCGAAGCGGCACCGGACCGAGCGGGGAAGCGGCGTCAGTGCGACGCGCAAGCAGCAGACCCGCGCGGCCTGGGTGTTCCTCGCACTGCCGGGTGCGCTCTTCCTGCTGTTCACGGCGCTCCCGGTCGTCATCGCGGCTGTCGTGAGCCTCAGCGACTACGCCGTCATCGGGCCCCTCACCTGGACCGGTTTCGACAACTACGTCCACATCGCCTCCGACCCGTTCTTCTGGATCTCGCTCCGCAACACGGTGCTCTACACGGTGCTGTACGTGCCGCTCGGCCTGGTCATCGCGATGGCCACCGCACTGCTGCTGAACCGGAGCGCCCGGAGCGCGCGCGTCTTCCGCACGCTGTTCTACATCCCGGTCGTCTCGTCCACCGTGGCGACCGCGACGATCTGGTACTGGGTGCTCAACCCGCAGCACGGTCTGCTCAACGAGGCGCTCGGCTGGTTCGGCATCAACGGACCCGCCTGGCTCTACGACTCACACTGGGCGATGTTCGCGATCGTCATGATGAGCGTCTGGGCCGGCTTCGGCGGGAACATGATGATCTTCCTCGGCGGGCTGCAGGGTGTCTCGCCGGACCTCCGCGAAGCAGCACGACTCGACGGCGCCAACGCATGGCAGGTCTTCCGGTACGTCGTGCTGCCGAGCATCCGCCGCACCACGTTCCTGGTGTCGACGCTGCTCATCATCAACGCCTTCCAGGTGTTCGACCAGGCGTACGTCCTGACGAAGGGCGGTCCCGGCAACTCGACCGTGACGATCGTCTACTACATCTACGATCGCGGGTTCGGGTCCCTGCAGATGGGCTATGCCTCCGCGCTGTCGTTCATCCTGTTCGTGATCATCCTCGCGTTCTCCCTCGTCAACGCCCGCCTCACCAACAGGGACTCCGAACGATGACCACGACCGCCACTCCGACCGGATCCGCCAGTGCCCCGAGCCGCGACGGACAACAGCTCCGACGACGGGCCGCTGCCGTCCGCCGGACGAAGACGACCGCCTGGTGGATCGGCGTCTGCCTCGTCAGCATCGTCACCGTCGCACCGCTGATCTGGACACTCGCGACATCGCTCAAGCCCGCCGGCGAGATCCTCGCCCACTCGCTGTCCCTCATCCCGCAGCGCCCGACGGTCGACAACTTCGTGCAAGCCGTGACGACCGTCCCGTACGGGCGGTACTTCGTCAACTCGCTCGTCCTCGGCGTCGGTGGGGCAGTCGCCAACCTGTTCTTCGGCTCCCTCGCCGGGTACGCCCTCGCGAAGCTGCGGTTCGCCGGACGCCAGGCGGTGTTCATCACCTTCCTGTCGTCGCTCATGGTCCCGAGCATCGTCACGATGATCCCGACGTTCCTGATCCTCCGGCACTTCCCGCTGCTCGGCGGCAACGACCTCGGCGGCAACGGCGGACTCGGCCTCATCAACACGTACTGGGCAGTCATCGTCCCGGGAGCAGCGGGTGCGTTCGCGGTCTTCTTCATGAAGCAGTTCTTCGAGACACTGCCCGACGAACTCGGGGAGGCCGCGCGGATCGACGGTGCCGGCGAGTTCCGGATCTTCGCGGTGATCTACTTCCCGCTCACGAAGGCCGGGCTCGCCGTCCTCGGCCTGCTCAGCTTCCAGGCCGGCTGGAACAACTTCCTCTGGCCGCTGATCGTGCTCAACGACCCGAAGATGATGACCGTCCAGGTCGGGCTCGCCGGCTTCGTCAACAACTACACGACGAACTACGGCCCGTTGATGGCCGGGACGATCATCACGATGCTCCCCGTCCTGGTCGTGTTCATCCTCGCCCAGCGCTGGATCATCGAGGGCATCGCGCACGCCGGCACCAAGTAGTCCCCTCATCCACCCCGGGGAGTCGGCACGCCCGCCGCGCCCCGCACACCAGAAAGCACACGACAATGAAGTCACGCCACTTCCTCGGCGCGGCCGCGGCACTCGCTGCCGCCGCGCTCGTCCTCACCGGTTGCTCGTCCGGTTCCTCCGGTGCCACGGGTGCCGGCGGCCGGCAAGAAGTCACCATGTGGGGCTCCTGGTCCGGTGACCAGGTCGATCAGATCAACACCATGACCAGTGCCTTCAACAAGGCGCAGACGAAGTACACGGTGAAGTACGTCCCGCAGGAACTCGTGGAGCAGAAGCTGCTCACCGCGATCGCCGGCGGGAAGGTCCCCGATCTCGTGCTCTGGGACCGCTACCAGACGTCCCTCTACGCACCGAAGGGCGCGTTGCAGGCGATCGACGACCGGGTCGAGGAAGACGGCGTCGACACGGAGGAGTTCTACCCGCAGGCACTGTCCGAGATGCGGCACGACGGCAAGCTCTACGGCCTGCCGCTCCTGGTCGACAACCGGTCCCTCGTCTACAACGAAGACCTGTTCGCGAAGGCCGGACTCACGCCGCCGACGACGTGGGACGAACTCAAGACCGACGCGCGAGAGCTCACCGTCACGAAGGGCGGGAAGCTGCAGCAATCCGGGTTCATGCTCAACGACCCCGGTCTGTTCTCGATGTGGCTCCAGCAGGCCGGCGGGCGACTCCTCAACAAGGACGGCACGAAGACCGCGTTCAACAGCCCCGAAGGCGTCGAAGTACTCGACTTCTGGAAGAGCCTGACGGACGACGGCGTGTACACGAACGGCTTCGGCGACAGCAACGACGTCTTCGCGGCGGGCCAGGCAGCCATGAAGTACGACGGACCGTGGGACGTGCCGAACCTCGAGAAGGCCGATGGCCTCAAGTGGGGCGTGACCGAACCGGTCGCCGGACCGAGCGGCGAGAAGGGTGCCGTGATGGGCGGGTTCGGTCTCGTGATCCCGACCGGCGCGCAGCAGTCCGACGGCGCCTGGGCGTTCGAGAAGTGGTGGGCGACGAAGCCCGAGAACGGTGTCGACTTCGCCAAGGTCTCCGGGTGGATCCCGGCCAACCGGTCCTCCGCCAACGACCCGTTCTTCACCGACGACCCGCGGTACGCCGGCTTCGTCAAGACGCTCGACTACGCCACCGTGCGGCCCGACGTCCCCGGGTACAGCGACGTCGAGGGCAAGGCACTCACCCCGGCGCTCGAGAAGTTCATGTCCGGCCAGCTGTCTGCCGAGCAGACACTCGCCCAGGCTGCGAAGCAGGGCGACCGCATCCTCCAGGAGAACCGCAAGTGACCGACACGATGACCGGCGTCTGGGCGGACCGCGCCGACCGCATGCAGGACAGCATCGAGCGCCTCTACGGAGCGCCGTGGCCGCAGTACCTCCACAACTCGTGGCCGGTGCAGGAAGCCGACGACAGCACGTTCAACTACTGGTGGCTCGCGCACCTCATGGACGTCCGTCTCGACGCGTTCGAGCGCAGCGGCGACCCGGTCCGACTGGAGCAGGCGCGGGCGGCGCACCGGAACATCGTCGAGCGGAACGGCGGCTCGCTGTTCAACGACTACTTCGACGACATGCTCTGGTTCGCCCTCGCGACCCTGCGGCTGCACGGCGCAACCGGGGAGCAGCAGTACCTCGACGACACCGTCGCCCTGTTCGACCACGTGGTGGAGCACGGCTGGAACGACACCGGCGGGACGAGCCTGGCGTGGCGCAGGCAGCAGCTCGCGTACAAGAACACCCCGGCCAACGGACCGCTCGTCATCCTCGGCGCACGGCTGCACCGGATCACCGGTGACGGCCGGTTCCTGCAGCACGCGGAGACGGCGTTCGACTGGCTGACCGACCACCTCGTCGACGCCGCCGACGGGTTCGTCGAGGACGGGGTCAACCGTGAGGGCGACGGCAGGGTGGACACGCAGTGGCGGTTCACCTACAACCAGGGGCTGTACGTCGGGGCCGCTGTCGAGCTGGCCGATCGCCGACCGGACGTCGACCTGCTCGCCGTCGCAGTCCGGACCGCACGGACCGCGGTCACCGAGCTGTCCGACGGTGTCGTCTTCCGCCAGGAGGGCGACGGCGGCGACGAGGGCCTGTTCAAGGGCGTGTACTACCGGTACCTCGGGCTCCTCCTGGAGCGGCTGCCGGACGGGGACGCCGACCGCGTCGCCCTGACGGCGTTCGTCCGTGCCAGCACCGACGCGCTCTGGGGGGCGTTCCCGGAGGAGCTCGACCGGCCTGCCGCCAACGACTGGACCGAGCGTCCCGTCGGCGCGGTGCCGTACTCGACGCAGCTCAGCGCCGCGATGGCGACCGAGTTGCGCGCCCGACTCGACCAGTAGGCGGCTGCGCAGTCGACGCGCCGGTCACCAGCTGCGCAGGCACGAGGATCTTCCGGGACCCGCTCTCGCCTCGTGCCTGCCGCAGCACCTGGGCCACCGCCTGACGTCCGACCCCGGGCTGGTCCTGCGCGATGTGCGTGAACCGGAACAGCTGGCGGTCGAATGTCGCATCCGGGTGGTCGAAGCAGACGATGGAGACGTCGTCGGGAACCCGCTTGCCCACCTGCTCCAGAGCGTCCCGGAGCAGCAGCGCGATGTTGTACTCGCCGGCGACGAACGCCGTCGCCTCGGGGTGGGCCTCGACGAACGCGACGAGCCGAGCGACGTCGTCCTCCGGGCGGTCCGTCGACCCCGGCAGTGTCGACTCGACGTCGTGGAACGCCAGCGCGTCGTCGAGCGCCTTGTCGTTCCGGGCGTGCGCACCGACCCAGCCGCGGCGACGGTCGTCGTTGGACGTCACCCGGCTGTCCGATGTGACGAGGGCCACCCGCCGGTGCCCGAGGCCGAACAGGTGCTCCGTCGCTGCAGCACCGGCACCGATGTTGTCCGTGGAGATGTCCGACACCGGGATGCCCTCGTACCGACGGTCGAGGATCACGACGGGGAACCCCGTGGGCAGGAGCTCGAGGACCCCCGGTGGGATGAACTCGGAGCTGCTCGGCAGCACGACCAAGCCCTGTACCCGTGCCGCCAGCGCGCGGATCGCCGCATCCTCGGCATCGTGGTCACCGTGGGTGCGCTTGACGATCACGTCGGTGTCGGTGCCGGCCTCGTCGAGCATGCCCTCGAGGACCCGGGTGCCGAAGGTGTCGTCGAAGTTGGTGAGGACCACTCCGACGTCGATCCGGTCGGTCGGCCGGAGACGTGCCGTCGGCTCGGTGCTCACGACGGTCGTGCCGACCCGTGGTCGCCGGGCGACGTACCCGTCCTCGCGGAGCATGTCGAGCGCTCGCCGCAGCGTGATCGCGCTGATGTCGTAGTGCGCCAGGAGGTCGGCTTCAGACGGGAGGCGCGCCCCCACGGGGAACTCTCCGGACCGGATGCGGGACCGGAGGTCTTCGAACGTCGACTGGTACAGCATCATCGGCTCCTCAATACGTACATTGATAATACGACAAGAGCAGATGAACGGGGTGGATCCGCCCGAGAGTGCGAGAGCCGGCGGTACCATCGCGTCGGCAGGTCGGCGAGCGGAGACTCATGCGGGACACGGACGAGACAGGCGGAGGTCGTCCTGCGCTGGACCCGCCGCCACACACCCGCTGGTCCCTCATCGCCCTCGTGGCGTTCGGCGGCGCGATCGGCACCGCGGTCCGGGCCGTGCTCGCCCAGGCGCTGCCGGCCGTCGACGGCATCAGCTGGACGGTCCTCGCGATCAACGTCGTCGGCGCGTTCTGCCTCGGCCTGCTGCTCGACGCCCTCGCCCGCCGGGGGCCGGACGTCGGACGACGTCGGGCACTGCGGCTGTTCGTCGGCACCGGTGTGCTCGGCGGGTTCACGACGTACAGCACGCTTGCCGACGACACCGCACGGCTGCTCGACGTCGGACGCTGGGCTGCCGGGAGCGGGTACGCGCTGCTGTCGGTCCTGCTCGGGCTCGCGGCGGTGGTCGCCGGGCTCGCGGTCGCGGGCGCGCGCACGAAGCGAGCAACGCGATGACCGTCCTCACCCTCCTGCTCGTCGCGGTCGGCGGCGGCGTCGGCGCAGCGCTGCGGTTCGTCCTCGACGGGTTCCTCAAGGCCCGGGTGACGCGTTTCCCCGTCGGCACGCTGCTGATCAACGTCACCGGATCACTCGTCCTCGGGTTCGTCACGGGCCTCGGGGAGTCCGGTGCGATCGCTGCCCCGATGGTCGCTGTGGTGGGGACGGGCATGATGGGTGGGTACACGACGTTCTCGACGGCGAGCGTCGAGACCGTGCAGCTCCTCCGATCCGGCAACACCCGGCTCGCCGTCCTGAACGGCCTCGGGATGCTCGTCGTCTCGGTCGGCGCCGCTGCGCTTGGCCTCCAGCTCGGAAGGAACCCATGACCTCGGAACGCCCCGGCGAACTCGTCCTCGTCCGCCACGGAGAGACGGAGTGGTCGAAGAGCGGGCAGCACACCGGCCGCACCGACATCCCGCTGACGGAGAACGGTGTGGCCCAGGCCGAGCGCGCCGGTCGGTTCCTCGCGGACCGTGACTTCGCGCTGGCACTCTCCAGTCCGCTCGCCCGCGCCCGCGAGACCGCCCGCATCGTCGGCGTCGACCCGGAACTCGACGAGGACCTGTACGAGTGGGACTACGGCGCGTACGAGGGGCTGACGACGCCGCAGATCAAGGTCCAGCGGCACGGGCCGTGGGACCTCTGGACCGACGGGGTCCCGGCCGGTGACACGCCCGGTGAGAACGCCGCCGAGGTGCGCGTCCGCGTCGAACGCGTGATCAACCGCGCCCGACCCGTCCTGGCCGAGGGGCAGGACGCCATCTTCGTCGCGCACGGGCACGTGCTGCGTGCACTCGGCGCCGCGTGGATCCGGCTGGCTCCGCAGGACGGCGCGGTGCTGAAGCTCGGCACGGCCACGGTCAGCACGCTCGGGTACGAGCACGGTCGACCGGTCATCGACGCCTGGAACATCACGCCGTCCTGAGGGGTCGGTTCAGCCCCCGGCGCCGAGCACCATCCCCATGCCGAGGCTCGGCGCCACGTCGTCGAACCCGAGCGACCGGTACAGCCGCTGTCCGGGCGGGTCGCCGATGAGCGAGACGTACGCCCCCGCGGGGGCGCGGTCGCCGATGTCGGCCAGGAGCCACTCCACCACGGCTCGACCGAGCCCCTGGCGCTGGTGTGTCGGGTCGGTGGCGATGTCGACGACGTGGAAGTACCACCCGCCGTCGCCGATCACCCGTCCCATGGCGACGGGCGTGCCCGCTCCGTCGACGACGTGACAGGCCGACCAGGCGCCGACGACGGCCGGTGCGCCTTGCTCCGCGGTGACGGGCGTCAAGCCGGAGTCGCGTCGCAGGCGCAGGTAGTCGTCGAGCGGCGGGGCCGTCGGGAGCAGTGTGTAGGTCTCGTCCATGCACCCAGGGTGCCGGACGCGGCCGACAGGGCCGGGCCTCCCGGCTGGCACCGCGATCCGGACGGGAGGCCCGCTGCGGCTCGTCCGCACCGCGCGCGTCCCTCAGACGGTCCGGATGCTGCTGGTCGCGCCGAGTGCGCGTCCGCGACGCCGCTCGACGACCCGTCCCACGGCGAGGAGGCAGACGCTGACGACGGCGCCGAGCAGGGTCTGCCCGATCCGGTCGAGGGCGAGGAGCCCGGGCGCCTCGGGGAGGCTCAGCCACGACACCGCGAGGGCGAGGGGCGTGAGGAAGAGCAGGCAGACGGCGTAGTTCCGGGCGACGAAGACCTCCGCCATGAACTGCCCGACCACGGCGATCACGACGATCCACCAGGCCGAGGGCTCGAGCAGCAGGATGCCGACCGCGACGACGGTGCCGCCGACGGTGCCGACGACACGCTGCACGGCGCGGGAGACCGTGTGGCGCTGCCGGAGCGCGGGCAGCGTCGACACCACGGCGATCACGGCCCAGTAGGGGTGCCCGAGACCGGGCAGGACCTCGGCGACGGCGCCGGCGACGAGCGCGCCGAGGACGTTGAGCGCGATGGTCTCCCAGAGCGCCGAGGTGCCGAGGACCGCGAGGGACCGGTGCTTCCGGGCAGCGAGCGGACGGAACCGGTGCGGCGCGTGCGGGTGCAGGACGCGACGGAAGGCGGCTCCGGACATCGCGACCAGCCACGCCCAGACGACCGAGCCGAGGATGATCGTGGCGACGAGCGGCAGGTCGCCCGTCCGCACCGGGACGAGGGCGGACACGACGAACGCGAAGACCGGGAAGATCGGCTGCGCGGGGATCGTCCGGAGTGCGCTGAGCGTGGCGACCGCGACGACGAGCACCAGGACGAGCCCCGCGCCCTGCAACCACAGCGGCGCGCCGAGGAGTGACACCGCGATGCCCGCGGCCATGCACGCGACCTGCAGCGCGCCGGCGACCCCGGTGGTCACGGCACGCTGCCGGTAGGGCTCGGTCGCGCCGAAGATCGCGGTGAAGCCGGCGAACATCGCGAACGCGGCGTACTGCGGCATCCCGAGTCCGATGAGCAGCGCGAGCGGGACGCCGCCCGCGATCGCGGCGCGGGCCGCGCCCTCGAGGTTGGTGGTGCGGGTCGAGTGCGGAGCTGTCGTCATGTCCAGGCCATCCTCTCACCGCGACGGGTGTCGTCGAGGAGGGGTGGGCCGCCTGGCAGGGGCCTCTGATTGGTATACCAAGCTGCTAGAGTGCTTGTACGGTGCCGTGACAGCGGCATCGGAACGCGAACGAGGAGGCACGGGCATGGGCAGGACGCTCGCCGAGAAGGTGTGGGACGACCACGTCGTCGTCAAGGGAGAGGACGGCAACCCCGACCTCCTGTACATCGACCTCCACCTCGTGCACGAGGTCACGAGCCCGCAGGCGTTCGACGGCCTGCGGCAGGCCGGTCGCCCGGTGCGGCGGCTCGACCTGACGATCGCGACCGAGGACCACAACACCCCGACGCTCGCCATCGACCGCCCGATCGCGGACCCGACGAGCCGCACTCAGATCGAGACCCTCCGCCGCAACTGCGAGGAGTTCGGTGTCCGCCTGCACTCGCTCGGCGACAAGGAGCAGGGGATCGTGCACGTCGTCGGTCCGCAGCTCGGACTGACGATGCCCGGCATCACGGTCGTCTGCGGGGACTCGCACACCTCGACCCACGGTGCCTTCGGCGCGATGGCGTTCGGCATCGGCACCAGCGAGGTCGAGCACGTCCTGGCCACGCAGACCCTGCCGCTGAAGCCCTTCAAGACGATGGCCGTCACGGTCGAGGGCACGCTGCGCCCGGGCGTCACCGCGAAGGACGTCATCCTCGCCGTGATCGCGCAGATCGGCACCGGTGGCGGCCAGGGCTACGTGCTCGAGTACCGCGGCTCGGCCATCCGGGCGCTCTCGATGGAGGGCCGGATGACGATCTGCAACATGTCGATCGAGGCGGGTGCCCGCGCCGGCATGGTCGCTCCCGACCAGACCACCTACGACTACGTGCAGGGCCGCGACCACGCGCCGACCGGCTCCGACTGGGACGACGCCGTGGCGTACTGGGAGACCCTGGCGACGGACGACGACGCCGTGTTCGACGCCGAGGTCTTCATCGACGCCGACACGCTCGAGCCCTTCGTCACCTGGGGCACCAACCCCGGTCAGGGCGTCTCGCTGTCCGAGTCGGTGCCGGACCCGGCGGACTACGCGGACCCGAACGACCGCGCCGCCGCGTCCCGTGCGCTCGAGTACATGGACATCCAGGCGGGCACGCCGATGAAGGACATCGCGGTCGACGCGGTCTTCATGGGTTCCTGCACGAACTCCCGCATCGAGGACCTCCGGGCCTTCGCGTCCGTGATCCAGGGCCGCGAGAAGGCGCCCGGCGTCCGCGTCATGGTCGTCCCCGGCTCCGCACGGGTCCGGCTCGAGGCCGAGGCCGAGGGGCTCGACAAGGTGTTCACCGACTTCGGCGCCGAGTGGCGGTTCGCCGGCTGCTCGATGTGTCTCGGCATGAACCCCGACCAGCTCGCGCCGGGGGAGCGTTGCGCCTCCACCTCGAACCGCAACTTCGAGGGCCGGCAGGGCAAGGGCGGTCGGACCCACCTGGTCTCGCCGCTGGTCGCCGCCGCGACCGCCGTCCGCGGGACGCTGTCGAGCCCGTGGGACCTGGAAGACGACGACGCTCGCCTGGCCGTGCCGGCGACCGCTGGAGGGAACCACTGATGGACAAGATCGGCACCGTCACCGGGATCGCCGCACCGCTGAAGCGGTCGAACGTCGACACCGACCAGATCATCCCCGCCGTGTACCTGAAGCGGGTCACGAAGACCGGGTTCGAGGACGCCCTGTTCTCGGGCTGGCGCCAGGACCCCGACTTCGTGCTCAACCAGCCCGCGTACCAGGGAGCCCGTGTGCTGGTCGCCGGACCGGACTTCGGCACCGGTTCGTCCCGCGAGCACGCGGTGTGGGCCCTCCGTGACTTCGGCTTCCGCGTGGTCGTGTCACCCCGTTTCGCGGACATCTTCAAGGGCAACGCCGGCAAGCAGGGACTGGTCACCGCGATGGTGTCGGAGCCCGAGATCGAGCGGATGTGGGCGGCGATCGAAGCCCAGCCGGGGATCGAGGCAACGGTCGACCTCGCGACACAGCGCGTGTCGATCGGCGACGTGGACGTGGCTTTCGAGATCGACGCTTACACTCGTTGGCGGTTGATGGAAGGGCTCGACGACATCGGGCTCACCCTCCGTGACGAGACCTCGATCACGGAGTTCGAACACTGCCGCTCCAGTTGGCGGCCGAAGACATTGCCGGTGAAGTAGTGAACTCTCTCGTACAGGACGCAGCAGCTGCAGGGGCGCGCGTCGGTCTCAAGTCGGACGAGATCGTCATCCGCGGGGGCAAGCCCCTCGTGGGACGCATCGAGGTCCGCGGTGCGAAGAACCTCGCGACCAAGGCCATGGTCGCGGCGCTCCTCGGTGACACCCCGTCGATCCTCAAGGACGTCCCGGACATCTCCGACGTCAAGGTCGTCCGCGGCCTGCTCGAGGTGCACGGCGTGCGCGTGACCGACCCCGCACGGGGCGAGCTCATCCTCGACCCGTCGCGGGTCGAGACGGCGCACTTCGCCGAGATCGACGCGCACGCCGGGTCGAGCCGGATCCCGATCCTCTTCTGCGGCCCGCTGCTGCACAAGCTGGGCGAGGCGTTCATCCCCGACCTCGGTGGCTGCCGCATCGGCGACCGTCCGATCGACTTCCACCTCGACGCCCTCCGTGCCATGGGTGCCGTCGTCGACAAGCAGATCTCGGGCATCCACATCACGGCCCCGAACGGCCTCAAGGGCGCGAACATCGAGCTGCCCTACCCGAGCGTCGGTGCGACCGAGCAGGTCCTGCTCTCCTCCGTCCTCGCCGAGGGCACGACCGAGCTGCGGAACGCCGCGATCGAGCCCGAGATCATGGACCTCATCGCGATCCTGCAGAAGATGGGTGCGATCGTCACGGTCGAGCCCAGCCGCACGATCTTCATCGAGGGCGTCAAGTCGCTCCGCGGGTACACGCACCGTGCGATCAACGACCGCAACGAGGCCGCGAGCTGGGCGTCCGCCGCGCTGGCCACCAACGGCGACATCTTCGTCGAGGGTGCCAAGCAGCAGGAGCTCATGACGTTCCTGAACGTCTTCCGGAAGGTCGGCGGCGGGTTCGACATCCAGGAGGACGGCATCCGGTTCTACCGCGAGCTGGACGTCCTCAAGCCCGTCGTCATCGAGACCGACGTGCACCCCGGCTTCATGACCGACTGGCAGCAGCCCCTCGTCGTCGCGCTCACGCAGGCCGAGGGCCAGAGCGTCGTGCACGAGACCGTCTACGAGAACCGCTTCGGCTTCACCGACGCGCTCAACGAGATGGGTGCCGACATCGTCGTGCACAAGGAGGGCCTGCCGGGTCACGACCGCCGCGTCGCCCGTCGTCCCTTCGAGCAGGCCGCGGTCATCACCGGCCCGACGAAGCTCCACGGTGCGAACGTCCGTGTCCCCGACCTCCGCGGTGGCTTCAGCCACCTCATCGCGGCGCTGACCGCCGAGGGCGAGTCGCGCATCACGAACGTCGGCATCATCAGCCGTGGCTACGAGCACTTCATCCCGAAGCTCCGCAGGCTCGGCGCGGACTTCGACTTCGCGGAATGAGCGCCGAGCCGGCCGACGCCCGAGCCGGTGCGGTGGAGCAGGTCACCACGGGCCTCCCGAACCCCGGGAGGCGCTGGAAGCGTGGTGACCTGAACGTCGCGTTCCGGATCACCTCGGTCTTCGTGATCCCGCTGTTCCGTGCGGTCGCGGCGTACCGCTGGCACGGCCCGAACCGCCTGCCGGCGGACGGGGCGTTCGTGCTCGCGCCGAACCACTACACGAACATCGACCCGCTGGTGGTCGGCACCGCCGTCTGGGTGAGCCGCCGACCACCGCTGTTCCTGGCGAAGGCGTCGATCTTCGACGTGCCCGTCGTCGGCAAGCTGATGTCCGGAATGGGACAGATCCCCGTCGAACGCTCCGGGCGGACCCGTTCCAGCAACCCACTGCAGGGCGGTGGCGGACTCGTCCGGAACGGCGGGGCGGTCATCGTCTACCCGGAGGGCACGCTCACCCGTGACCCGGACCTGTGGCCGATGCGCGGCAAGACCGGCGCGGCACGGATCGCGCTCGAGAACGACGTGCCCCTCATCCCGATGGCGCACTGGGGCACGCAGCGGATCCTGCCGCGGTACTCCAAGCGCCTCAACCTGTTCCGGAAGGCCAACGTCGACATCCTGTTCGGCGAGCCGATGGACCTGTCCGCGTACCGCGGCAAGCCGATCGACCAGGCGCTCCTGCAGCAGGTCACCGACGCGCTGATGGCCGAGATCACCAAGCTCGTCGAGCAGCTCCGCGGTGAGCGCGCTCCGGAGCAGCGCTGGGACCCCAGTGCCAACCGCCAGAAGGAGACCGGCAAGTTTGAGTGACGCAGCCGACCGGGGGACAGCCCCCGGTCTCCGACCGCACGACGACCGCCCGGACCCCTCCGTCGCCGCCCGTGGCGCCGTCGACACCGCCGCGATCCGCGTCGTCATGCAGTCGACGGACAAGCCACGCGTGGCCGTCATCGGCGCGGGCAGCTGGGGCACCACGTTCGCGAAGGTGCTCGCCGAGGGCGGCGCCCAGACCGTCCTCTGGGCCCGGCGGCCCGAGATCGCACGGGAGATCACCGAGACCAAGCGGAACTCGGAGTACCTGCCCGGCATCAACCTGCCGCGGACCCTGACCGCGTCGACGTCCCTCGCCGCGGTGCTCGCCGGCGCCGAGCAGGTGTACGTCTCCGTGCCGTCGCAGACCCTCCGCTCGAACCTCGCCGCGATCCGTGAGCTCCTGCCGGCCGACGTGCCGGTCGTCAGCCTGATGAAGGGCGTCGAGAAGGCCAGCGGGCTGCGGATGAGCGAGGTGCTCCTCGAGGGGCTCGGCATCGACCAGGACCGCATCGCCGTCGCGAGCGGGCCGAACCTGGCGCTCGAGATCGCCCGCCGACAGCCGACCGCCGCCGTGGTCTCGTCCTCGAGCGTGGACACCGCGACCGCCGTCGCCGCGGTCGCGACGAACCCCTACTTCCGCTCGTTCATCAACACGGACGTCATCGGCACCGAGTTCGGCGGGGTCCTCAAGAACCTCATCGCGGTGGCCATCGGCATCGTCGACGGCGTCGGCTACGGCGAGAACACCAAGGCGTCGATCATCACCCGCGGTCTCGCCGAGATGACCGAGTTCGCGGTGTCCCTCGGTGCGCAGCCGTCGACGCTGTCCGGGCTGGCTGGCCTCGGTGACCTCATCGCCACGTGCCAGTCGCCGCTCTCGCGGAACAACACCGCGGGCCGGCTGCTCGGCCAGGGGTACCGCTTCGACGAGGTCGTCCGGCAGATGAACCAGACCGCGGAGGGCCTGGCGTCGGTCGCGCCGATCCTCGAACTGGCCCGGGCGAACGGCGTCGACATGCCCATCGTCGGACAGGTCGGCGAGGTCCTCGCCGGTAGGCTCGATCCGCGCAACATCGCGCCGCACCTCACGGAGACCGACGAGCCCCAGGGCGAGTGACCGGTCCCGGTACCCACCGCTTGGAGCGTCCATGAGCAGCACCGCGCCCGCACCCGAACCGATCGACGCAGCCGTGCCCGCGGCGTCGACCGACGCCGAGCGGACCACCGTCGCCGTGCTGTTCGGTGGACGATCGAGCGAGCACGAGATCAGCTGCGTCACCGCGGGCGGGATCATGGACGTCGTCGACCGCGACCGGTACGACCTGCTGCCGATCGGCATCACCAAGGACGGCGCGTTCACCCTGCAGCCCGACGACCCGTCGGACTGGGCGCTGCTCGGCCAGGAGCTGCCGACGGTGCCGGACAACGGCACCCGCGTCCGCTTCCCGGTCTCCGGCGACTCCCGGGAGCTGTTCGTCGAGCTGCCCGATGGGTCGGTGGAGTCCCTCGGGTCTGTCGACGTGGTGTTCCCGATCCTGCACGGCCCGTTCGGTGAGGACGGCACGATCCAGGGCCTCCTGGAGACCGCCGGCCTGCCGTACGTCGGCGACGGCGTGCTCGCCAGTGCCCTGGCGATGGACAAGCACGTCGCCAAGGCCGTCCTCGAACACGCCGGACTGCGGGTCGCGCCCTGGACGACGGTGCTCCGACGACAGTGGCAGTCGGACCCCGTCGACGTCGCCGAGTCGGTCGCCGCGCACGGGTTCCCGCTCTTCGTGAAGCCCGCCCGTGCGGGGTCGAGCATGGGTGTCTCGCGCGTCGACGACCCCGCACAGCTCGGGGCCGCGATGGACCTGGCGTTCGAGCACGACAGCAAGGTCATCGTCGAGCCCCGGGTGATCGGTCGGGAGGTCGAGGTCGCCGTCCTGGAGGGCCGTGACGGCACTCCGCGCACGAGCCTGCCGGGCGAGATCGTCGTCGCTGAGGACGGCTTCTACGACTTCACCGCCAAGTACCTGGGCGGCGACGAGCAGCTGCTCTGCCCGGCCCCGCTGAGCGAGTCCGAGACGGACGAGATCCGGTCGATCGGCGCCCGTGCGTTCGAGGCGATCGGTGGCGCGGGTCTGGCCCGCGTGGACTGCTTCCTGACGGACGACGGCTTCGTGGTCAACGAGGTCAACACGATGCCGGGCTTCACGCCGTTCTCGATGTACCCGCGCTGCTGGGCGGCGTCGGGCCTGGCCTACCCGGAGCTGGTCGCCGAGCTCATCGAGCTGGGACGCATCGCGGTCCGCTGACGCTCCGGGACGTCGGCTGGGACGTCGGCTGCAGGCACGTCGGCAGTGCCAGGGTGCCGAGCGTCCTAGCCGACGTCCTGCGGGTCGAGGCAGCGGTGACCGTCCTCCGGCAGCGTCGACAAGGCGTCGCCCAGGTCCTGCAGGGCATCCGGCGTGGCCCGCTTCGTGTCGATGACGACCTGCACCGCGGGGGAGCGCCCGAACGTCGTGTAGACCACGTTCTGCCCCCGGGCGTCGCGGATCCAGTCGACCGAGCCCTGTGCGAAGCACGGCAGGTCGGAGACCGTCGGCACGGCCACGCCGCAGTGGTAGAGCACCGCGGCGGGGGAGCCCCACGCGGCGGTCGCTTGCGCGGAGGTGTTCCGCAGCGGGAGCGTCCCGTTCAGGGTGGCGGGCAGGCGGACCTGCGCACCGGCGCAGGCGGCGGCGTTCGCCGAGGGCGCGGGCTGCATGGCGACCGCGTTCGTGCAGCCGGTCAGTCCCACCACGACGGCGGCGGCGAGGGCCACACCGCCCAACGCGCTGCCCAGCCGACGGCGGGCGTTCCGGGGGCGGCGGGGTGCGGTGTCCATCGACGTCCAGGCTACCGTTCTCGTGTGGACGCGACGCACGAGCACAGCCCCGGCACCCCGGCGGAGACGGTGGGGGCGCTCGGTGAACTGGCGGTGCTCGACCGCGTGACCCGGCGTCTGCCGCCCGGTTCGCCGCTGCTCGGCCCCGGGGACGACTGCGCGGTGGTCGCCGCTCCCGACGGGCGGTTCGTCGTGACGACGGACATGATGGTGCACGGTCCGGACTTCCGGTGGGCGTGGTCCTCGCCCGAGGACGTCGGCTGGAAGGCCGCCGCCACGAACCTGTCCGACGTGGCCGCGATGGGCGCAGCACCCTCGGGCCTCGTCGTCGCCATCGCCGCCCCGCAGGAGACGCCGGTGACGGTGCTCGAGGGCATCGCCGACGGGTTCCGGCTCGCGATCGAGGCGCTCGCTCCGGGCATCGGTGTCGTCGGCGGCGACCTGTCGACATCGGCGACGTTCTCGTTGACCGTGACCGCGTTCGGCGACCTCGGCGGACGCGCCCCGGTCGTCCGCTCCGGCGCCCGCCCCGGCGACGTGCTCGCGGTCTCGGGCGAACTCGGGCCCGCCGCCCGAGGACTCGCCCGTCTGTTCCGCGACGGGGTCGACGACGCAGGTGAGCCGGACGCCGGCCGGGTGCGGGCCAACGGTGCGGACGCTGATCCGGACGTCGCCCGGCAGCGCCGTCCGGTCCCGCCGGTCACCGACGGACCGCTCGCTGCCGCCGCCGGGGCGACCGCGATGCTCGACCTCTCGGACGGCCTGGCGATCGACGCCGGTCGGCTGGCCCGCGCGAGTGGGGTGACGCTGGAACTCGACGTCGAGCCGGCGCTGGACCCGGTCGCGCTGCACGGCGGTGAGGACCACGGACTGTTGGCGACCTTCCCGGCGGGGGCGGGCCTCCCGGGCGGGTTCCGACGTATCGGACTCGTCCGCGCTCGAGTCGCGGACGACGACCACGGCGGTGACCGGGGCCACGGTGTCGACCTCGTGCGCGGTGGGGAGCCGGTCCCCACGACGGGCTGGGACCCCTACGCCGACTGGGACGGCGCGGCGGGCTGACGGCCGCGCGCCCGACTGCGCAGTAGGCGGTCGGCGCGGATCAGCCGGCGGAGTCGGCAACGGCCTCCCACGCGACGGTGTCGCCCCATGACCGTTTGCTGAACGGCGTCAGCCCGGCCGGCCACGTCGGTTCCGGCGACCGCGTGCCCCGCTCGACGACGACGACCGCCTCGGCCGTCAGCCGGGACACCAGCGCGTCGAGGACGTCGGTGAGCTCGGATTCCGGGACCTCGTACGGCGGGTCGATGAACACCAGGTCGAAGGTCTTCGCCGTGGTCCGCAGGTACCCGAGCACGGGCTGCGCGTGCACGGCGATGCGGACGCCGGGGACACGCTTCTGCACCGCCTTGGCGTTGTCGCGGCAGGCGGCCGCGGCGGGCGCCGCCCGGTCGACGAGGGACACCTCCACCGCACCTCGTGACGCCGCTTCGAGCCCGAGGGCACCGGTCCCGGCGTAGAGGTCGGCAACCGAGGTGTCGTCGATCAGCCCGCGCGCCTCCAGCGACGAGAAGAGCGCTTCGCGCACGCGGTCGCTCGTCGGCCGGGTGCCGGACTTCGGCACCCGGAGCGTCGTGGAGCCGGCGGCACCGGCGATGATGCGGGTCATGTAGTCACCGTAGCGGGCCGTCAGCAGCCCTCCGGCGTTCTCCACAGGCGTCCGCGAGGCCCGTGACGGGTCGGTCGTCCCGGGTACCGTTGGCGTGTGGTCACCTCCCGCGCCGACACCGCTCCGACGACCCCCGACGGCCCCGCCGACGTGCCGACCCCTGACGTGCAGTGGGGCACGGCGCCGCTCGACGTGAAGCTGGCGAACGTCCTGGGCGGGCGGACCGCGAAGGCGATCGAGAAGGCCTTCGGGCACCGCACGGTCGGCGAGTTCCTGGAGCACGCCCCCCGGCGGTACGCCGAGCGCGGCGCGTTGACCGCCCTGGACTCCCTGGCCATCGGCGAGCCGGTGACGATCGTGGCCGAGGTGGTCGAGGTCCGCGAGCGCACGATGCGGGCGCGGCGCGGCTCGATCCTCGAGGCGAAGATCGGGGACGGCAAGGGCCTGTTGACGCTGACGTTCTTCAACCAGGGGTGGCGCACGAAGGACCTCGTCCCCGGCGCCCGCGGGGTGTTCGCCGGCAAGGTGGGCGACTACCGCGGCGCTCGGCAGCTGGCGCACCCGGACTACGAGTTGTTCGACCGCGACGACCCGCGGGCCTCGGCGGACCCCGAGTCGGAAGAGGCGATGCGGTGGTCGCGACAGCCGATCCCGATCTACCCGGCGACCGCGTCGCTGTCGTCGTGGCAGATCGCGAAGGCGATGGGGATCGTGCTCGACACCCTGCCGGACGTCGCCGACCCGATCCCCGCCTCGGTGCGCACCCGTCTCGACCTGGTGCCGTTCCGGAAGGCACTCGAGATGCTGCACCGGCCCGAGAAGGTGGCGGACTTCAAGCGCGCCCAGGACGCCCTGCGCTACCGCGAGGCCTTCGTGCTGCAGACCGCGCTGGTGCAGCGCCGGATCGCGGCCCGCGCGACGGCCTCGGTGTCACGGGCGGCCGCACCGGGCGGGATCCTCGAGCGCTTCGACGCGACCCTGCCGTTCACGCTCACCGACGACCAGCGGGCGGTCGGTGCGGAGATCGCGCAGGACATGGCGGGCACCTGGCCGATGCACCGACTGGTGCAGGGCGAGGTCGGTTCGGGCAAGACCCTCGTCGCGATCCGGGCGATGCTCACCGTCGCCGAGTCGGGCGGCCAGTCCGCCCTGATCGCCCCGACGGAGGTCCTGGCGGCGCAGCACCTCCGGTCGATCGTGAAGTTCCTGGGCCCCGACCTCGCCGCGGAGCTCCGACCGGTGATCCTGACCGGTTCGCAGTCCACCGACGAACGCCGACGGGCACTGCTGGCGGCGGCCTCGGGCGGGTCCCGGCTCGTCGTCGGGACGCACGCGCTGCTCGGTGACCGCGTGGACTTCGCCGAGCTCGGTCTGGTCGTCGTCGACGAGCAGCACCGTTTCGGCGTCGAGCAGCGCGAAGCCCTGCGGACGAAGGGCACGACCCCGCCGCACGTGCTGGTGCTCACCGCGACGCCGATCCCGCGAACGGTCGCGATGACGGTGTTCGGTGACCTCGACGTCTCGACCATCCAGGGGATGCCCTCCGGTCGCGCCGGGGTGGAGACCTTCACGGTCGGACTGGCCGAGCACCCGGGGTGGGAGTCCCGGATCTGGACACGGATGGCCGAGGAGCTGGCCGACGGCCGGCAGGCGTTCGTCGTCTGCCCGGCGATCGACGACGCCCACGGTGAAGACGACGGCGCCCCCGAGCCGACCGCCGACGGCGGCGACCCGGACGGCACACCGGCCCGGAAGCCCGCGACGGTCCTGGCGACCGCCGAACGGATGCGCACGATGCCGGTGCTCGAGGGTCGTCGGATCGAGGTGCTGCACGGGCGGATGACGGCTGAGGAGAAGGACCGGGTGATGACGTCCTTCGCCGACGGGGCCGTCGACGTCCTCGTCGCCACCACGGTGATCGAGGTCGGCGTGGACGTCCCGAACGCATCGATGATGGCGGTGCTCGACGCCGACCGGTTCGGCGTCTCGCAGCTGCACCAGCTCCGCGGACGCATCGGCCGCGGGCAGTACGCCGGCGTCTGCCTGCTCGTCACCCACGCCGAGGCCGAGACGGTCTCGCGTGAGCGTGTGGACGCGGTCGCCGCTTCCGATGACGGGTTCGAACTGGCCCGGGTGGACCTGGAGCTCCGCCGCGAGGGCGACGTGCTCGGCGAACGGCAGTCCGGCGGCCGGTCGTCGCTGACCCTGCTGCGGGTGGTGCAGCACGCCGACGTGATCATCGACGCGCGGGAAGAGGCCGAGCGGCTCCTGGAGCACGACCCGGACCTCAGCGGGAGCCCGGCGCTGCGGGATGCCCTCGCACGACGCCTCGACGAGTCCGACGCGGCGTTCCTCGGCAAGAACTGACCGCTGCCGATCAGCACCGGGCCGGCCAGGACCGGGCTGGCCGGGACCGGGCGCCGGTATGGTCGCCTGCATGACGAAGATCGCCGTCGTGCCCGGTTCCTTCGACCCCGTGACACTGGGGCACCTGGACGTCATCGCCCGTGCCGCCGAGTTGTTCGACGAGGTGCACGTGCTCGTCGTGCACAACCCCGACAAGAAGTCCGCCCTGTTCGACGCCGGCGACCGCGTGCGGCTCATCGAGGAGTCCCTGACCGAGGTCGGCGTGCCCGGCAGCGTCGTGGTCGGGGAGTGGACGTCGGGGCTGCTCGTCGACTACTGCCGACAGGTCGGGTCGAAGATCCTGGTGAAGGGCGTGCGCTCCGGCGAGGACGTGGCGTACGAGACGCCGATGGCGATCATGAACCGCCACCTCGCCGGCGTCGAGACGGTGTTCCTGCTGCCGGACGCCGCCCGTGCGCACGTGTCGAGCTCGCTCATCCGGCAGGTCTCCGGCCTGGGCGGGGACGTCACGCCGTACGTGCCCCGGGTCGTGGCGCGAGCGCTCGACGACCGGCACTGACACCGCGCTGCCGTCGACGACCCTCGCCACGGTCCGCGACACGCGTCGGGTGCTCGACTCCTCGGCTCGGGCGCGCTAGGCTGGTTGATCGTGTATTCCTCCGTGAACAGCCCCTATGCCCTGCGTGTGCGTGACCTCGCGCAACGGGCGGGCGACATGCGCGAGGTCTCGGTCGACATCGTCGTGCCGAGCACGCTCGGTGCCGGTCTGATCGCCGTGCGTAAGGGCGACCAGATGCACCTCGACGTGAAGCTCGAGGGTCTGCACGAGGGCATCCTGGTGTCCGGACACGCCCGGGCTGAAGCGACGGGGGAGTGCTCGCGCTGCCTCATCGACATCAGCGAGCCCGTCGATGTCGAATTCGCCGAAGTGTTCGCGTATGATGCCTCGGAGGAATTCGACTACCAGGTTCACGACGACCACGTGGATTGTGAACCGGTGGTCCGAGACGCGGTGGTGCTGTCGCTGCCGTTCACCCCGGTCTGCCGACCGGACTGCCCAGGACTCGACCCGGTGACGGGTGAGCGTCTGGCAGACGTCGGCGAACAGCCGGCTCCGTCGGCCGCCGATCCCCGTTGGGCCGCGCTCGGCGGGATCCAGTTCGACAACGACGAGCCCGACGACAACGACGAGCACGACGACAGCAACGAGCACCAGAACACCAGCGGGCACCACGACGCTGACCAGACCACCGCGGACGAGGAGCGGACGCCGGCCGACCAGGCCGAGTGACCGCCACCATCCGCGACTGACCACCGACCAAGCGAAAGAGAACCACCATGGCCGTCCCCAAGCGCAAGCAGTCCCGTGCGAACACGCACGCCCGTCGATCGCAGTGGAAGGCCGCACCGGTCCAGCTCGTGAAGACGATCGAGAACGGCAAGGTCGTCTACAGCCTCCCGCACCGTGCGAAGGTCGTCGAGGACTCCGCCGGCACCCCTCTGTACATGGAGTACAAGGGCCGCAAGGTCGCCGACGTCTGATCGGACCGCACTCATGACTGCGACGTCCGGCGCCGCGGGGTCCAGCCCCGTGGGGCCGGACGTCGTTCGTCTTCGTGACCTCCTCGGGGTCCCTGTGGACCTCGAGCTCCTCCAGCTCGCGCTGACCCACCGCTCGTACGCGTACGAGCACGGCGGGATCCGGCACAACGAGCGGCTGGAGTTCCTCGGCGATTCCATCCTCGGCCAGGCCGTGACCGTCAAGCTCTTCCGGGACTACCCGGAGCTCGACGAGGGTGAGCTCGCCAAGCGGCGTGCCAGCCTCGTGTCGACGGTCGCCCTGGCGGAGATCGGCCGACTCATCGGCCTCGGCGCGTACCTCCGGCTCGGCAAGGGCGAGGAGCAGACGGGCGGTCGGGACAAGTCCTCGATCCTCGCCGACACCGTCGAAGCCGTGATCGGTGCGACCTACCTGTCCGCGGGTGCGGACTCCGCGACGGACCTGGTGCTGCGTCTCGTGGCGCCGCTGCTCGTCGACCCCGCGCGGTTCGGTGCGGCGATGGACCCGAAGACGAGCCTGCAGGAGCTGGCGTCCGCGCTGACCCTCGGCAACCCGGCCTACCGGATCACCGAGGCGGGCCCCGACCACGACAAGACCTTCCACGCCACCGTCGTGCTGCAGGGCGAGGACATCGCCACCGGCACCGGGACGAGCAAGAAGACCGCCGAGATGTCGGCCGCGCTGGACGCCTGGACGCGACTTTCCGGTCGGACCGCCGGAGCCTGACCAGGTGCCCGAACTCCCCGAGGTCGAGGTCGTCCGCGCCGGCCTCGAACCCGCGGTGACCGGCGCTCGGGTGCTGGACGTGCAGGTGCTCGACGAGCGCGCCCTGACCCGGCACGACGGCCCGGCCGAGGACTTCGTGCACCGGCTGACCGGCCGGACGATCGCCGCCGCCGTCCGCCGCGGCAAGTTCATGTGGTTCCCGCTCGAGGACGACCCCGAGGCCGAGCGCCCCGGAGCCGAGCGCCCCGGAGTCGCCCGCACCGGCGCCGGAAACCCCGCAGCCCAGCACCCCGCAGCCCGGCCCTCCGAGGCCCTCGTCGCACACCTCGGCATGAGCGGCCAGATCCTCCTCGGCCGCGACCGGCCCGCAGCCCGACACCGGCGCATCGTCCTCGACGTGCAGCCTCCCGGCACGGACCGCGACGGCGCTCCGGAAGCTCCCGTGCAGCTCGAGTTCGTCGACCAGCGCACCTTCGGGTCGATGGCGATCGACCGCATGCTGCCGACGATCGACGGTGCTCCCGCGGGGCTCGCCGGTGCCGTGGACACGACCGACCCGGACGCGGCCTGGCGTCGCCGGATCCCGTTCCAGGTGTCACACATCGCCCGCGACCCGCTCGACCCCGCGTTCGACGACGACCGGTTCCTCGCCGCCGCACGGAAGCGGTCGAGCGGCATCAAACGGGTCCTCCTCGACCAGGGGGTCATCAGCGGCATCGGGAACATCTACGCGGACGAGTCGCTGTGGGCCGCGAAGCTCCACTTCGACCGCCCCGCCGACCGGCTGCCGCGAGCCACCCTCCGCGGGCTCCTCGACGAGGTCCGGGCGGTGCTGCGGCGTGCGCTCGAGGACGGCGGCACGAGCTTCGACGCCCAGTACGTCAACGTGAACGGGCAGTCCGGCTACTTCTCGCAGCGCCTGGCGGTGTACGGGCAGCAGGGCGAGCCGTGCCCGCGGTGCGGGACGCCGATCGTGCGCGAGCCGTGGATGAACCGCTCCAGCCACCGTTGCCCCGTGTGCCAGCCCGTCCCGCGCGTCCGCTCCCGCAACCGCGTCACGATCCGGCAGGGTCGTTAGGAGGCTGTTGCGACACGACCGCTAGGCTGATCTGGCGCTCATTGCAGAGTGCCTAGGACGAGTAGATGGGGGTAACTGTGGCACAGTCGAGCACCAAGGTTGGCGAGAGTTGGAAAGCGGCTTTCAAGCAATTCGCGAGCAGCTTCGAGCTCGGCGTGGACGGAATCGGCCTATTTGCTATCGATCAGCGCTTTGGGATCGATGACGTTCGCACCGCCGCTGCGGAGTCAATCACCGGGGGTGGAGATGACAAAAAGCTAGACATCATCTACATGGATGTGAATCGCGGTCTTCTCGTCGTGGCTCAGTGTTTTGAGTCTCCGAAGGTTAAAGCATCGGCCCCCGCGAACAAGGCATCGGATTTGAACACAGCGGTTGCTTGGCTGTTGAGCTCGAGCCTCGAATCCGTTCCGGAGGGCCTGCGCGGCAGAGTTTCTGAGGTTCGGGACGCGATCGACGTGGATCTCATTCAGGATTTCCACCTTTGGTATGTGCATAATGCGCCCGAATCTCGCAACGCCAGTGCTGAAGTCAGCAATGCCGAGAAAACGGCGGCGAAGCTGCTGGCTAAGCGCGGTGGCATTCAGATATTCGGCGCGGAAGTAGGATCAGAAACCCTTGAGCGTTGGTACCTAGGGTCGAAGCGCACTATTAAGGTCACGGACAAATTCTCGCTGCGCGTATCTGACGCGATCGAAACCGAGAGTGCTCGGTGGAGTGCCGTTACAACACTGGTGTCCGGAGCTTGGTTGCACCGGATGTTCGCGGACCACAAAGAGGATCTCTTCTCGGCAAACGTACGGAACTATCTCGGATCCCGGCGTAGTGACGCGAATATCAACAACGGAATAAAAGAAACTGCTGTTGATGAGCCTGCAGACTTTTCAGTTTACAACAATGGGCTAACTGCCCTTGTTTTAGATTACAAGCTTGGCGGCCGATCGAGAAACGGTAGGCGTCTCGATATAACTGGCATCTCCGTCGTGAACGGTGCTCAGACCACTGGCTCGATTGGTTCTCTTAGCGACGAGCCCTCTGAAGATTTGCTTGTTCCTGTTCGCTTCGTCAAATCCAGCGACGAGGATTTGTTGGGTCGAATCGTCAAATTCAATAATCTTCAGAATAAAGTGCAGGCTGCTGACTTCCGCAGCGGTGACGAAATTCAGAACCGTTTGCGCGCTGAGTTCGCTCAGATGACCGGGGTCTCCTACGACGGTGGTCGGCGCGGGGGGTCGAGTGACGCCATCAAACGGAGCAGAACAGCTTTGGCTTCCTATACGGTCGGGCAGGTCCTCACGGCCTTCCATGGTGACCCAGTTGCTGCTTATGACAAAAAGGCGGACATCTGGGTTGATGATGCGATGTATTCGCGCATCTTCTCCGAGCGAACGACGGCAACGCATATCCTATTTGCATACTCCCTCTACGACGCGCTCACTACTCGACTTCTGACGCTTAGGGAGAAAACGCGAAGCGCGGATGCGCCGCTCACTGAGGCGGAGGCCAAGGAACTTGAGTTCTTGTCCCTCAAGGGAGCACCTTACCTTCTCGCCGAGGTGATCGCACGTGCACTAGAGTCGATTTTAGGTAAGACGATTCCAAATCGTTTCGGACTTCGATTCAAGGGAAACGTCTCGCTCTCGGATGCTGCTGGCCTTTGGGGTACAGTGATTGATGCAGTGCTGCCTCTATCGGACCAACTGCTTCCTGCCTTCAATCGAGGGCGGGTTTCTCGTGAGGGTAAAGAAGCGGCCATTTCGGCGTTCGAGGGGCTTTTCCAGGCTCTCCAAAACCTGCAGCCGGATGCATTCAAAGAATTTGCTAAAAAGGTGTCGATCGACGAGATCAAGGCGGGTTAACCTCGGCGACAAAAGTCTGGGGCTGCCCGTGTGGTACGCCGGCGGTGCGAGTTCGCTGGCACTAGTCTTGCGGAACAAGCGCGTAGCCATACCGATGACCGCCCGGAGACCCGCATGTACCTGAAGAGCCTGACCATCAAGGGGTTCAAGTCCTTTGCGCAGCCGACCACCTTCGCCTTCGAGCCCGGCGTCACGTGCATCGTCGGTCCGAACGGTTCCGGCAAGTCGAACGTGGTCGACGCCCTGGCCTGGGTGATGGGGGAGCAGGGCGCGAAGACCCTGCGCGGCGGCAAGATGGAGGACGTCATCTTCGCCGGCACCGCCACCCGCGGGCCGCTCGGTCGGGCACAGGTCACGCTGACGATCGACAACGCGGACGGTCTGCTGCCGATCGAGTACGCCGAGGTGACGATCTCCCGCACGCTGTTCCGCAACGGCGGCAGTGAGTACGCCATCAACGGCGAGAACTGCCGGCTGCTCGACGTGCAGGAGCTGCTCAGTGACACCGGCCTCGGCCGCGAGATGCACGTCATCGTCGGGCAGGGGCAGCTGGACAAGGTGCTGCACGCCACCCCCGAGGACCGACGCGGCTTCATCGAGGAAGCCGCGGGCATCCTCAAGCACCGTCGCCGCAAGGAGAAGACGCTCCGCAAGCTGGAGGCGATGCAGACCAACCTCACCCGGCTGTCCGACCTCGCGGGGGAGATCCGTCGCCAGCTCAAGCCGCTCGGTCGTCAGGCCGAGGTGGCCCGCAAGGCGCAGTCCGTCGCGGCGGTCGCACGGGATGCCAAGGCGCGGCTCCTCGCGGACGACGTGGTGCGCCTCCGCCGCGAACTCCGTGACCACCTGGCGGTCGAGACCGGTCGGAAGTCCGAGCGCGGCGTCCTGCAGGAGCGGCTCGACCAGATCCGGCAGCGCCAGCAGCAGGTGGAGGCGAGCATGGTCGGCGACGACGTGGACCGCGCCCGGACCGTGGTGCACCGGCTCGAGAGCGTCCAGGAGCGCCTCCGCAGCCTGTCGATGCTGGCCAACCAGCGCCTGATGTTCCTGGCGCAGCAGGCCGAGGCGCCGCAGCAGGGTCCGACGATCACCCCGGAGCGGGTCGCCGGTGTCCGCGCCGAGGCCGACCGGCTCGACGAGCGGGCCCGCGACATGCAGGGCGGCACGACGAGGGTCGGCGACCAGGTCCGGGCCGCCCGTGCCGCGCTCGACGCCCTGGACGAGCAGATCGCGGCGCAGGCTGCCCTCGTCGCGCAGCACGACCTCGACGGGCAGCGTCTGGCGAGTGCGGTCGAAGTCGCCCGGTCGAAGCGCTCCGCGGCCGCGGGCGACCGAGAGCGTCGGGAGCGTTCGCTGACCGAGGCCGTCGCCCGTGCCGAGCAGGCGGCCGCCGCGCTCGAGGACGTCGGCCGTGACCCCTCCCTCGACACGGACGAGGACGCCCTGACCGACGCCCTCACCGCCGCGCGCGAGCAGCTGGACCACGCCCAGGGTGACCGGGACGGCCACCGTGATCGCCTGCACGCGCTCGAGCGGGAACGGGACGCGCTCGACGCCCGGATCGCAGCCCTGGCGCTGTCGATCGACGTGCGCGACGGGTCCCAGGCGGTCATCGACGCCTGCCGCGACGGCATCGTCGGCCGTCTCGCCGACCGCCTCACCGTCACGCCCGGGTTCGAGGCGGCCGTCGCGACGGCGCTCGACGGGTTGGCCGACGCCGTCCTCGCGGAGGACCGCGCGGTCGCACTCGGCGCCGTCGAGCACGCCCGGTCCGCCGACCTCGGCCGGATCGACGTGGTCGTCGCCGACGTCGCCGGCTCCGGGTCCCGACTGCCGGCCGTGCTGCCGTCGTCCGTCCGGCGGGCGCTCGACCTGGTGGACGGACCGCCGGCCCTCACCGCCCTGCTGGCCGACACGCTGGTCGCGGACACCGACGACGTCGACCTGGAGGCCGTGCTCGCCGCCGCCCCGGACGGCACCGTCGTCACGCGGTCCGGCGACCTGGTCCGCGCTGCCCGGGTGACCGGGGGCGGGGCACGGACCACCTCCCGCATCGAGCTCGTCGCCGACCGGGACGCCGCCGAGACGCGACGACGGACGGTCGTGACGGAGGCGGAGGACGCGGCCACGGGCCTCCAGGCCGCGCGCACGGCGGTCGAGGCGGCGCGACGCGCCGTGGACGAGGCCGACCGTGCCGCCCGCGAACACGCCCGCGCGAGTGCCGAGTACGACCGGGCCAGTGCGTCGGCCCGGGCCCGCGCGGAGAACACGGTCGCCGAGGTCGAGCGTCTGCGGGCCGCGTTGGCCGAGACCGACGGCACGACGGCCGTCACCGAGGCAGCGCTGGCAGAGGCGGAAGCGGCGCTCCGGGACTTCACCGACCGGCCGAAGCCCGTCGTCGACGCCTCGGCCCGGCCGGCGGCGCAGGACGCGGTCGACTCCGCCCGGGCCGCGGAGATCGAGCACCGGCTGCAGGTCGAGACCGCCCGGGAACGGGCGCGTGCCGAGCGTCGACGTGCCGACCAGCTGGAACGGCAGCTCGAGGCCGAGCGGGCCGCGGCGGAGGAAGCGGCGCGGCTGGCGGTCATCCGCCGCGCCCAGATCGCGTCGGCCGAAGGGGTGCTCGCGGACCTGCCGGTGGTGCTGGCCGCCGTCGACCGGTCGCTCGCCGAGGCGCGAGTGCAGCTCGCGACCGAGGAGTCCGAGCGCTCCCGTCGCAACTCCGAACTGCAGACGATCCGGAACGAGGAGCGCGAGCTGCGCGACCGGCTGCAGACCCTCACGGACGGCGTGCACTCGCTGGAGATGGAGATCTACGAGAAGCGGCTGCACGTCACCGGGGTCCTCGACCGGGCGCAGAGCGAGCTCGGGTTGGGGGAGTCCGTCCTGGTCGCGGAGTACGGGCCGGACGTGCCGGTGCCGGTCGACGTGCTGGTGGACCCGCGCGTCCTGGCACGACGCCACCGGGAGGCTGCGCGTGCGGCTGCGGCTGTCGGACCCGATGCCGAGGTCGAGGCCGACGACGCGGAAGCCGCCGCGGACACGGAGGCCGACGCCGACACCGCGCTCGTCGACGCCGACACAGCGCTCGTCGACGCCGAGTCGACCCTGCCCGGTGGCCCCGCGCTGCCGGAGTTCGAGGCACCCGACGTCGACCCGGCGGACGTCCCGACCACCCCCTACGTCCGCGAGGAGCAGGAACGCCGGCTCGCTGCCGCCGAACGCGACCTCGGGCGGCTCGGCAAGGTGAACCCGCTGGCGCTCGAGGAGTTCCAGGCACTCGAGCAGCGGCACGCCTTCCTGTCCGAGCAGCTCGAGGACCTGCAGCAGACGCGCACCGACCTGCTCACCATCATCGAGGAACTCGACGGCAAGATGCAGACGATCTTCGCGTCGGCGTTCGAGGACACCCGGGCGGCGTTCGACGTCGTGTTCCCGATCCTGTTCCCGGGCGGATCGGGCTCGATCTCGCTGACGAACCCCGACGACATGCTGACGACGGGCATCGACGTGCAGGTGAAGCCGGCCGGCAAGAAGATCGACCGGTTGACGCTGCTGTCCGGTGGTGAGCGGTCCCTGGCTGCGGTGGCGCTCCTCGTGGCGATCTTCACCGCCCGGCCGAGCCCGTTCTACATCATGGACGAGGTCGAAGCGGCCCTCGACGACGCCAACCTCGGCCGTCTGCTGACCGTGTTCGGCCGCCTGCGCGAGGCATCGCAGCTCATCGTCATCACGCACCAGAAACGGACGATGGAGATCGCGGACGCGCTCTACGGGGTGTCGATGCGGCAGGACGGCGTCTCGGCGGTCGTCGGCCAGCGGGTGCAGCGACCGGAGCCGGCCACGGAGGCGACGGCGGAGCCGGCGGTCGCCTGACCGCCTGACCCACGACGGACGGGAGGCCCGGTACCAGCTGGTACCGGGCCTCCCGTCGTGCGGTGCGGACGCCTACTGCACGTCGGCCTCGACCGGCTTGTCGCCCGTCGGGGTGAGGCCGCGCTGCTGACG
The DNA here is from genome assembly GCF_003234615.1 of Curtobacterium sp. MCPF17_001. Classification (NCBI taxonomy): domain Bacteria; kingdom Bacillati; phylum Actinomycetota; class Actinomycetes; order Micrococcales; family Microbacteriaceae; genus Curtobacterium; species Curtobacterium sp. MCPF17_001. Next base: position 17,208 of record NZ_QKSL01000018.1, on the reverse strand, counting down.
GCGCTTCGACACCACGAGGCTCGCCACCGTGGCCACGGTGATCGTCAGCAGGATGAACCCGAGCGAGAACCAGATCGGGATCTCCGGTGCCCACTCGACGTGCTCGCCGCCGTTGATGAACGGCACCTCGTTGACGTGCAGCGCGTGGAAGACGAGCTTCACGCCGATGAAGGCGAGGATGACGGCAAGACCCTGGCCGAGGTAGATGAGGCGTTCGAGCAGCCCGGCGATGAGGAAATAGAGCTGGCGCAGCCCGAGCAGCGAGAACGCGTTCGCGGTGAACACGATGAACGCGTCCTGCGTGAGGCCGAAGATCGCGGGGATCGAGTCGAGCGCGAAGAGCACGTCCGTCAGGCCGATCGAGACCATGACGAGGAGCATCGGGGTGAAGAGGCGCTTGCCGTTGACCCGGGTGGTCATGCGGTCGCCGTCGAAGTGGTCCGAGGTCGGGATGACACGGCGGAGCAGACGGATGAGCTTCGAGTCGCCGTCCTCGGCGCCGTGCTCGTCGCCGCCCTTCGCCTGCGACCAGGCGAGCCAGAACAGCAGGAGACCGAACAGGTAGAAGACCCACGAGAAGTTCTCGATGATCGTGACACCGAGGGCGATGAAGACACCGCGAGCGACGAGGGCGATCGCGACACCGACCAGCAGGACCTTCTGTTGGAACTCCTTCGGCACCGCGAACGTCGTCATGATGATGAGGAAGACGAAGAGGTTGTCGACGGACAACGCCTTCTCGGTCAACCAGCCGGCGAAGTACTCGCCGCCGGCCTGTCCGCCGCCGAACACCCAGACGCCGACGCCGAACAGGATCGCGAGGGCGATGTAGACGACCGACCAGAAGGCCGATTCGCGGATGTGCGGCACGTGCGGGGTGCGCACGTGCGAGAAGAAGTCGAACACGAGCAAGGCGAGGATGCCTGCGATCGTGATGAGCCACACGTACAGGGGAACGTCCACTGGAACCTCCAGGTCAGGGGCGCACCACATCGTCCATCGACGAGCTCCGACCACGGAAGTGGTTCGGAAAACGGGTACGCCAGAGCCTGAAGGTCTCTTCCGCCGCGGTCCTGTCCGGTGTCCGACGAGGTCGGTTCCGAGCTGGGCCGCGACCGACGCCCCGGGTCCGGGTCGTTCCGGGCCGTACTGACGGGGTCGCCGAGAGGGAATACTCCCCTTCGCGTCTCCGACACTACCGAAGGTCGCGCTCACCCGGGCCCCTCTAAGCTGGGAACATGGCGAGTAGTTGGTCACTGTCCTCCCGGCTCCGGGGTCTCTTCCAGCGGAAGACCATCGACGAGACGACGTGGGAGGACCTGGAGACCGCACTCATCGGCGCCGACTTCGGTCCGGACATCTCCGAGGAGATCATCGAGGACCTCCGCGCCCGGGTCGACCGGTACGGCACCACCGACCCCGCCGACCTCAACCGCATGCTCCGCGAGGTCCTCGAAGAGCGCCTGTCGAAGCTCGACACCACGCTGAAGCTCAGCGCCCGACCGGCCGTCGTGCTCGTCGTCGGGGTGAACGGCGTCGGCAAGACCACGACCATCGGGAAGTTCGCGAAGTTCCTCCGCACCTACGACCGCACGGTCCTGGTCGGCGCCGCCGACACCTTCCGAGCCGCGGCCGTCGAGCAGGTCGCGACGTGGGCGCAGCGCGCCGGCGTCGACGTCGTCCGGCCCTCGCAGCCAGGGCAGGACCCGGCCTCGGTCGCGTACCAGACCGTCGAGCAGGCGATCCGGCAGGGCATCGAGATCGTCGTCATCGACACCGCAGGCCGACTGCACACCAAGGCCGGGTTGATGGACGAGCTCGGCAAGATCAAGCGCGTCGTCGAGAAGCAGACCGAGATCGCCGAGGTCCTGCTCGTCCTCGACGCGACGACCGGCCAGAACGGCCTGGCGCAGGCGCAGGCCTTCATCGAGGGTGCCGGCGTGACCGGTCTCGTCATCACGAAGCTCGACGGGTCGGCGAAGGCCGGGTTCGTGCTCAGCGTGCAGGAGAAGACGGGCATCCCGATCAAGCTCATCGGGCAGGGCGAGGGCATCAACGACCTCACGGGCTTCACGCCGCACGTCTTCGTGCAGAACCTCGTCGGCTGAGCCTCCGCGCCCCTCGAGGCAGCCTGCCCCGGTCGTCGGGCACGGCGGGCGTGTACCGTCCGCCTGGTACGTGACCGACCGGGAGAGGAACCCCACATGCCTGCACTGCTCATCATCGCCTTGATCGTCGGCGTCGTCCTGCTGGTGACCGGCATCGTCAGCGCCGCGCTGAAGGTCCTGCTGTTCATCGGCCTGGTGCTCATCGTCCTCGCCGTCATCGGCTGGATCCTCCGGCGCGTCCGCGGTGGCGGCTCGCGCGTCTGACGCACGGCACGACGACGGACGGGAGGCTCCCCACCAGCTGGTGGGGAGCCTCCCGTCCGTCTGCGGCGGGGCCGGACCGGACTGACCGCCGGTCCGGTCTGACGCGCCTCTTGCCATGCTCTGGGCAACAGAGTATCTTCGCCGCATGAGCAATGCCGAGATGCGCGAACCGACCCTGCTCGTGCTGACCTCCCTCGCCGGAGGGCGCAAGCACGGGTACGGGCTCATCGGCGACGCCGCCGAACTGTCCGACGGGCGGGTGCGACTGAAGGTCGGCACGCTCTACGCCGTCCTCGACCGGCTCCTCGACCAGGGGCTCGTCTCCGAGGCGGGGGAAGAGGTGGTCGACGGGCGACTCCGGCGCTACTTCGAACTCACCGACGCCGGAGCCGATGCCCTCGACACCGAGGTCCGTCGCATCGAGGCGAACGCCGCAGCCGCACGCGCGCGGCTCACCGCGTGGCGGCCGACTCCGGCCACGCGCAGCATCCGCATCCGACCGGGGGGAGTGTCGTGACGAACACGAGGCTGGAACAGGACTACGGCAGGGCGCTCGGGTGGTACCCGACGCGGTGGCGACGGACGCACGGGCCGGCCATGCTCGGCACGCTGCTCGACGTCGCCGACGGTGAGGGTCGCAGCCGACCGGCGCCCGGCGAGCTCGCCGAACTGCGGTGGCAGGGCGTCCGCGAGCGCGTGAACGCGGTCGTGCCGGGAGACGTGCGCGTGCTCGCGGCGTCGATCGGCACCGGGGCCGCCGCCGGGTTCGCCCTGGTCTACCTGCTCGCGGTCTCGTGGGTGCCGTGGGGTCAACCGCCCGGCACTGCCTGGCCCGACATGCCCGGGTTCGGGCCGTTCCGGAACCCCGGCGTCCTGTTCGCGGTCCCGGTCCTGCTCGGCGCGCTCGCCGCACTCGGCCGGCAGCGGATGCTCGCGCACCTGGCCGGTCTCCTCGCGGTGCTCGGCATCGTCGTCGCGCGCGTCACGGTGCAGGCGACCGAGAACTGGAACGGCCCGGGGACGACGACCCTCGTGACGGTGGCGGCGCTCGTCGTCGTCGCGAACGTCGGGGCGCCGCGGGACCGCCGGGCACTCGGCATCGCGTTCGGGGTCGTCGCCGGCGGACTCGCGCTCTTCGTCGGACTGCAGCTGCCGACCGGTCACCCGTTCGAGTCGACGTTGCTCACTGACGGAGCGTGGTGGGGAGCCGGGGTCACGCCGGCCCTCCTCGGCGTGGTGGGGGTGCTCGTGCTGGTCGCGGTCGTCGAACTCGTCCGACATCGGCGCCCCGTCCTCGCCGCGGCGCTCGCCGTGGCCTGGATGCCGTGGGCGGTCGCCGGGACCATCACGCTCCGGTACTTCGCCGCCGAGGACGCGGCGTCGGCCCTCATGGCCGTGGGCTCGACCGCGATGGCGCTCGTCGCCCTGACGGTCGCCCGACGCGTGCCGCAGCGGTTCCGACGCGAGCGCGCGTGACCGGCGCCGGCGGGGCGGGCCGGTGCCGAGCCTCCCGGGCCGCACGCCACGGACGGTAGGATGGTCGGATCATGGCGCAATTCGGTTCACTCTCCGATCGGCTCACCGAGACCTTCCGCAACCTGCGGAGCAAGGGACGGCTGACGCCGTCCGACGTGGACGGCACCGTCCGCGAGATCCGGCGGGCGCTGCTCGACGCGGACGTCGCGCTGGAGGTCGTGAAGTCCTTCACCGCCTCGGTGCGCGAGCGGGCGCTCTCGGACGAGGTCAACAAGGCGCTCAACCCGGCGCAGCAGGTCGTCCAGATCGTCAACGAGGAACTCGTCGGCATCCTCGGCGGGCAGCAGCGACGCCTCGAGTTCGCGAAGCGTCCGCCGACGGTCATCATGCTCGCGGGCCTGCAGGGTGCCGGCAAGACGACCCTGGCGGGCAAGCTCGGCAAGTGGCTCAAGAAGGACGGCCACACCCCGATGCTCGTCGCGGCGGACCTCCAGCGTCCGAACGCCGTGCAGCAGCTGCAGGTCGTCGGCGAGCAGGCCGGCGTGCACGTCTTCGCCCCGGAGCCCGGCAACGGCGTCGGCGACCCGGTCAAGGTCGCCAAGAACGCGATCAAGGCCGCGGTCGACCAGCAGTACGACACCGTCATCGTGGACACCGCCGGTCGCCTGGGTGTCGACGCCGAGCTGATGAAGCAGGCCGCGAACATCCGCAAGGCCGTCGACCCGGACGAGGTCCTCTTCGTCATCGACGCGATGATCGGTCAGGACGCCGTCACGACGGCCCGCGCCTTCCAGGAGGGCGTCGACTTCACCGGCGTCGTCCTGTCCAAGCTCGACGGTGACGCCCGCGGTGGTGCGGCCCTGTCGGTCGCCTCGATCACCGGCCGCCCGATCATGTTCGCGTCCACGGGCGAAGGCCTCGACGACTTCGAGCCGTTCCACCCGGACCGGATGGCGAGCCGGATCCTCGATCTCGGTGACATCCTGTCCCTCATCGAGCAGGCGCAGTCCGCCTTCGACGAGGACGAAGCCCGTGCGGTCGCCGAGAAGATCGCGACCGACAACTTCACGCTGAACGACTTCCTGCAGCAGATGCAGCAGCTGCGGAAGGCCGGTTCGATCAAGGGCATGCTCGGCATGCTCCCCGGCGCGAAGGGCATGCGGGAAGCGCTCGACAACTTCGACGAGCGCGAGATCGTCCGCACCGAGGCGATCATCCAGTCGATGACCCCGCAGGAGCGCGAACTGCCGAAGCTCCTCAACGGGTCCCGTCGCCTGCGGATTGCGCGCGGTGCCGGCTCCACGGTGACCGAGGTGAACGCTCTCGTGAACCGCTTCGAGCAGGCCGCGAAGATGATGAAGACCGTCGCCCGTGGCGGGGTGCCGCAGATGCCCGGCATGGGCCCGATCCCGGGCATGCACGGCGGCAAGAAGCAGCAGCCGCAGGGCAAGAAGAAGAAGGTCGGCAACCCGGCGAAGCGCGCTGCCCTCGCCTCCGGTACCGCCCCCGCGCCACAGCAGGCGCCGAAGGGCGCGGGTCTCGGGCTCGGCATGGGCGCCGGCAAGAACGGTGGGGTGCCGTCCGAGGAAGAGCTCGCGTCGTTGCAGAAGTTCCTCGGTCGCTGATCCGACCACCTGACGGACGGGCGCGCCCCGCTCAGCGTGACGCGCCAGCGGCACGCGGGGCGCGCCCGTCCGGCCGTGGTCGCGTCGCGACGGATCAGAGCGAGTCGCGGAGCTCGCCGACCAGGTGCTGGACGACCGCGCGGAGGTCGCCGCCGTTCGCCTGCGCGACCGCCAACTGACGCTGGTAGGAAGCGCCGCGCTCGATCATCGTGTCGAGGTGGTGCAGTTCCTCCTGGCAGCCGAGCCGTTCGGCGATCGGGTCCAGGCGGGTGACCAGGTCGTGGACCTCGTCGGTGACCAGCCGTTCGTCGCCGGCGACGTTCGTGATGATCTCGGCGTCCATGCCGTACCGGGCTGCACGCCACTTGTTCTCGCGGACGAACCAGGGCTGCATCGCCTGCAGGGTCTCGCCGGCGTCGATCCGGTCCGAGCTCTCGGTGACCAGGCACTGCACGAGGGCCGTGACCGCGCCGACCTCGTGGAGCGTGGAGATGCCGTCCGAGACGCGGTTCTCGAGCGTGCCCCAGCCCGGGGAGGGGCGGATGTCCCACCGCAGGTCCTTCACGCCGTCGATGACGCCGGTGTGCACGAGGTCGCCGACGACCTCCTCGAAGTTCGCCCACGCCCCGAGCTGCGGCGGGAGCCCACCGGTGGGGAGCTGCTGGAACATCAGGGCCCGGTTCGAGGCGTACCCCGTGTCGGTCCCCGCCCAGAACGGGCTCGAGGCCGTGAACGCCTGCAGGTGCGGGACGTAGCCGAGCATCGCGTTCATGATCGGGACGGCCTTGTCACGGTCGTCGATGCCGACGTGCACGTGCACGCCCCAGATGAGCATCTGCCGGCCCCACCAGCGGGTGCGGTCGATGAGTTCCGTGTAGTGCTCGCTGTCCGGCGTGATCTCCTGCTGGTCCCACACGGCGAACGGGTGGGTGCCGGAGCACATCACCTGCGCACCGAGGGGCTCGGCGGCGTCGATGACCTGGCCGATGATCCCGGAGAGCTCGCGGGTGGCGCCACCGACGCTGCGGTGCACGCCGGTGACGACCTCGACCGTGTTCGTGAGGAGCTCCTCCGTCACCCGGTCCGGATCGTCCAGGCGTTCCCGGACGGCGGCGAGCACCGCCGGGGCGCGCGGTGTGAGGTCGCCCGTCGCACGGTCGACGAGGGGCAACTCCCACTCGACGCCGATCGTCGACGGGGCGGATTCGGAGAACCGGATGTCCATGGGGCCATCCTGCCCGTCCGTCCCGCGGGAACGACGGAGAGCCCGGCGTGTCCGGTCTGCCGGTGAGCGGGCACGTTCGCCTAGTGTTCGTTGCGTGACCACTGTCGTTCCGCCCGTTGCCGACGTGCCCGCCGAGCTCCGCACCGTGGCCTCGGCCTGGACGCTCGGGCCCCTGCACCTGTCCAATCGGGTGGTGATGGGGTCGATGCACACCGGACTCGAGGTCTTGGACGACGACGGCGTCGCGATGGCTGAGTTCTACCGGGAGCGTGCTGCCGGCGGTGCCGCGTGCATCATCACCGGGGGGATCGCGGTGAGCGACGAGGCCCGCGGCGGCCCGGACTTCGCCGTGTTCGGCGTCGGCGGTGCGGACGAACGCTTCCGCCGGGCGGTCGCGGCCGTGCACGACGAGGGCGGCGCCGTCCTGGCGCAGTTGTTCCATGCCGGCCGCTACGCGCTCGTCGGGGGTCTGACGGACCGTTCCGGTCGACCGCAGCGCGCCGTGGCGCCCTCGGCGCTGCCCTGGGCGGCCGCGCGGGGCGTGGTGCCCGAGGAGCTGACGGCGGACGAAGTCCGGCGGACGATCGAGGACTTCGCCACGGCCGCCCGGACCGCCGCGGCGATCGGCTTCGACGGCGTCGAGATCATGGCCTCCGAGGGGTACCTCGTCAACCAGTTCCAGTCGCCGCTGACGAACCTGCGCGACGACGAGTGGGGCGGCACTCCGGAGCGTCGTCGTCGTTTCGCGGTCGAGGTCGTCCGGGCCGTCCGCGCCGCGGTGCCCGACCTCGCCGTCACGATCCGGCTCTCCGGCGCCGACCTGATGCCGGGGTCCTCCACCGACGCCGACGTCGACGCCCTGGTGCGCGAACTGCTGCCGCTCGGACTCGACGCGATCTCGGTGGGCATCGGCTGGCACGAGTCGCGGACCCCGACGATCCAGGCGTCCGTGCCACACGGCGCGTGGATCGAGCAGGCGGCGCGGATCGCGGACGTGGTCCGGGCTTCCGACCACCCGGACGTGCGGGTGATCGCGTCGAACCGGATGACGGACCTGCGTGACGGCGAAGCGGTCCTCGCCGACGGTCGGATCGACGCGGTGGCGCTCGCCCGGCCGTTCCTCGCCGACGCGGGGCTCGTCGAACGCTCCCTGGCCGGACGCTTCGACCTCGTGAACACCTGCATCGGGTGCAACCAGGCGTGCCTCGACCGGTCCGTGGTCGGCGCGCCGGTGTCGTGCCTGGTGAACCCGCGAGCCGCGCGCGAGGTGCAGTTCCCGCTCCGTCCGACGACCGTGCCGAAGCGTGTGGACGTCGTCGGCGGGGGACCGGCTGGGCTCGCCGCCGCCGTCGACGCTGCCCGGCGTGGACACGACGTCCGGCTCTGGGAAGCATCGGACGTCCTCGGCGGACAGTTCGGACTCGCCGCCGAGATCCCGGGGAAAGAGGACTACGCCGGCCCCGTGCAGGCCGCCCGCGCGGAACTGGTGGAACGGGGCGCGACGATCCACCTGGGTCGCGTGGCCACCGTGACGGACCTCGGGGACAGCGACGCCGTCGTGCTCGCGTCGGGGGTGACCCCACGCGTGGTCGACCTCCCCGGGGTGGACCTGCCGCACGTCATGACCTACGAGCAGGCCCTCCGCGACGGCGTGCCCGACGGGACGGTCGCGGTGATCGGCGGTGGCGGGATCGGCGTCGACACCGCGGCGTTCCTCACCGAGTCCCCGGACGAGGCCGTCCGCGCCACCGAGTTCGGTGCGCGGTGGCAGGTGCCGGTCTCCGGCGAACTCGTCGGGGACCTGCCGCAGCGCCAGCCCACCGCGCACCGTACCGTCCGGCCCGGGTCCCAGGTCACGGTGCTCCGCCGGACCGGGAAGTTCGGGCAGGGGATCGGCCTCACCTCACGCTGGGTCGCGCTCGGACGGCTGCGGGACGCCGGTGTCCGCATGGTCGGCGGGGTGCAGGAGTACCTGCGGATCGAACCAGGCCGGCTCTGGATCCGGGACGAGTGCGGCAACGACGTCGCGGTGCCGGCCGACGTCGTCGTGGTCTGTGCCGGACAGGAGGCGCGGGACGAGTTGACGTCGGGCCTGGCAACCGCAGACGTTCCGTACGCGGTCGTCGGCGGAGCACGGGACGCCCACAGCGTCGATGCGGTCCGGGCCACGAGCGAGGCCCTCGAGGCCGTCCGACGCCTGGCGCCGTAGCGGTCCGCCGACGCGCCGCGGGAGGTGGCTCGCTTCCCGCTCCGGAATCTGCAAGAATGAACGGTCGAATCGTGTCCGCTCGACCCTCTATCCAGCGGATCACGATCTCATCGAGCTTCCACCGTGTGTGCCCCCACGCCCGCGGTTCCGGTTCAACCACAACACGTACGCAACAGGAGTCATTGTGGCTGTCAAGATCCGTCTCAAGCGCCTCGGCAAGATCCGAGCGCCCTACTACCGCATCGTCGTCGCCGACTCGCGCACCAAGCGCGACGGTCGTGTGATCGAGGAGATCGGCAAGTACCACCCCACCGAGGAGCCCTCGTTCATCGAGGTGCAGTCCGAGCGTGCGCAGTACTGGCTCAGCGTCGGTGCGCAGCCGACCGAGCAGGTCGCCGCGCTCCTCAAGCTGACCGGTGACTGGGCCAAGTTCAAGGGCGAGAAGGACACCGAGTCCAAGGTCAAGGTCCGCGAGCCGAAGCCGGCCTTCACGGTCGACAGCTCCAAGAAGGCCGTCCTCAAGCCCAAGTCGGAGAAGACGGCCCCCGCCGCTCCGGCCGCAGCCGAGACCGCCGACGAGACGACCGAGGCGTAGTCCTTGCTCGAATCCGCGCTGACGCACCTCGTCAAGGGGATCGTCGATCACCCTGACGACGTGCGCGTCGCCAGCTCCACCTCTGCGCGTGGCGAGGTCCTCGAGGTGCGTGTGCACCCCGAGGACCTCGGCCGCGTGATCGGTCGCGCCGGTCGCACTGCGAAGGCGCTCCGCACGCTCGTCACGGCCCTGGCCGACGGCAAGCGCGTGCGGGTCGACGTGGTGGACAGCGATTCCTAGGGAGACGACCCAGCTCCGGGTGGGTCGCATCACGAAGGCGCACGGGCTCAAGGGCGGCATCAAGCTCGAGCTCTACACCGACGACCCGGATCGTCGGTTCACGCCGGGAGCGGTCTTCACGCTCCAGGTCCCCGACGACTCTCCCTGGTCGGGGAAGACCATCGCGCTCGATGAGCTGCGCTGGTACAACTCGCACCCGGTCGCCTTCTTCGAGGGCATCGCCGACCGGAGTGCCGCCGAGACCCTCGCGCGCGCCATCCTCTGGGTCGAGCAGGACACCGAGGAAGAGACCGGCGAGGACGACGCCTGGTACGACCACCAGCTGGTCGGCCTGAAGGTGCTCCGCGACGGCGTGCAGGTCGGCACCGTCGCACGGGTCGACCACATGCCGGCCCAGGACCTGCTCGCGGTCGACACCGAGTCCCGCGGCGAGGTCCTCGTGCCCTTCGTCGCGGCGATCGTGCCCGCGGTCGACCTGGAGGCCGGCACCGTCACGGTGACGCCGCCGACGGGTCTGTTCGAGGACCCCGAGGACCTGAGCCGTCCCGAGACGGTGACGCCGGTTCCCGACGCGTCGGCTCCCGACACCGAGGACTGATCCGTGCGGATCGACATCGTCACGATCTTCCCGGAGTTCTTCGGGGTGCTCGACGTCTCCCTGCTCGGCAAGGCGCGGCAGGGCGGTCTGCTCGACCTCCACGTCCACGACCTGCGGTCCTGGACGACGGATCGACACCGCACGGTGGACGACACCCCGTACGGTGGCGGCGCCGGCATGGTCATGAAGCCCGAGCCGTGGGCCGAGGCACTGTCCTCGATCCTGCGCTCGGACGGCTCGTCGACCCTCGTCGTCCCGACGCCCGCGGGCACGCCGTTCCGCCAGACCATCGCCCGCTCGCTCGCCGAGCACGAGCACCTCGTCTTCGCCTGCGGGCGGTACGAGGGGATCGACGCCCGGGTGTTCGAGTGGGCCGCGACCCGCAGCACCGTCGTCGAGCTCTCGCTCGGGGACTACGTCCTGAACGGCGGTGAGGTCGCGGCGATGGCCATGATCGAAGCCGTCGGTCGGCTGGTCCCCGGTGTGGTCGGCAACCCCGAGTCCCTCGTCGAGGAGTCCCACGAGGACGGCCTGCTCGAGTACCCCTCGTACACGAAGCCGGCGTCGTGGCGTGGTCTCGACGTACCGGACGTCCTGCTCAGCGGGCACCACGGCCGGGTCGCCGCGTGGCGGCACGAGCAGCAGGTGGAGCGGACGCGACGCGTCCGACCGGACCTGCTGCCGGACTGAGCGGGTCGCGCACCGACCACGGACACCACGGGAGGCCCGTCACCAGCTGGTGACGGGCCTCCCGTGACGTGGGTGGTCCCGGGTCAGGCGTCGCGCTGGGCGCGACGGAGCGTCAGGACCTCGGGGCCCTGCTCGGTGACCGCGACCGTGTGCTCGACGTGTGCGGCGCGCGAGCCGTCGATGCTGCGGAGGGTCCAGCCGTCCTCGTCCTGGTAGAGCTCGTCCGTGCCCTGCATGAGCCAGGGTTCGATGGCGACGACCAGTCCGGGGCGGAGCTTCATGCCGCGGCCGGGACGCCCGTCGTTCGGGACGTGCGGGTCGCCGTGCATGGTGTGTCCGACGCCGTGGCCACCGAACTGCAGGTTCACGTCGTAGCCGGCACCGCGGGCGACCGAACCGATCGCGGCCGAGACGTCACCGAGCTTGTTGCCGGGTGCCGCCTGCGCGATGCCCGCGGCCAGGCACTGCTCGACGGTCGCGATGAGTCGCTGGTCCTCGTCGCGCGGAGTGCCGACCTGGACCGTGACGGCGGAGTCCGCCACCCAGCCGTCGACGCTCGCCGCGAAGTCCAGGCTGACCAGGTCGCCGTCCTGCAGGACCAGGTCGTACGGCAGACCGTGCAGGGCGGCGTCGTTCACCGAGGTGCAGAGGTTCTTGCCGAAGGGCGACTTGCCGAACGACGGGTGGTAGTCGACGTAGCAGCTCTCCGCCCCGCGCTCGGCGATCATGCGTGCGGCGACGCGGTCGAGGTCGAGCAGGTTCACGCCGACGTCGACGGTCTCGAGCAGGGCGTCCAGGACATCAGCGACGAAACGGCCGGCGACACGCAGTCCGTCGAGTTCGGCGGGGGTGCGGAGTTCGATCATGGGACCATCCTGCCGGTTGGCTGCAGTGCACTTGTTGTGGCATGATGATCGATCGTGCCCTGGCTGGACTCTGCCACGGGGGAGTCGCCGACACCGGGCACGTCTCGTTCTTTCCGAAATCGATCCGCGGCGACCCGTGTGCGTCCGCAGGAAGTGACACCATCATGCAGCTCCTCGACCACGTGACCGCCGGTGCCCTGCGCACCGACCACCCGGACTTCCGCCCCGGCGACACCGTCAAGGTCCACGTCAACATCGTCGAAGGCACGCGCTCGCGTATCCAGGTCTTCCAGGGTGTCGTCATCGGCCGCCAGGGCCACGGCATCGGCGAGACCTTCACGGTCCGCAAGGTGAGCTTCCAGGTCGGCGTCGAGCGCATGTTCCCCGTGCACTCCCCGATCATCGACCACGTCGAGATCGTCACCCGCGGTGACGTCCGTCGCGCGAAGCTCTACTACCTCCGCGAACTCCGCGGCAAGGCGGCCCGCCGCAAGATCAAGGAGAAGCGCGACAACTGATCGCCTTCACAGGGAGCACCGGGAAGCCGGTTCCTCTGCGAGCCCCTCGCCCATGTACGGTTGTGCATCGGCGGGGGGCTCGTTCGTTCCTGGAGTCCGTCGCCACCGGGGCAGAACCATCTCGGGAGCAGTGCCGGGAACAGGTCGACGAGAGCGGAAATGACGGACACGACAGAGGGTGGAGCCCGTCGGCCCCGGACGGCGAAGAAGCCGCGCAACGGGGTCCTGACCTTCCTGCGGGACCTCGTCATCATCTTCATCGCGGCCCTCCTGGTCTCCTTCCTGGTCAAGACGTTCCTGATCCGGTCGTTCTACATCCCGTCCGAGTCGATGCAGAACACGCTGCAGGTCAACGACCGCGTGATCGTCAACGAACTGGTCCCCGGGGCCGTCAAGTTGCAGCGCGGCGACGTCGTCGTGTTCAAGGACCCGGGCGGGTGGCTCACCGGAGAGACCCTGCCGAACGTCCAGCCGACGACCTCGATCGGCAAGGCGGCCGACTGGCTGCTCACGCAGGTCGGACTCGGCACCGGTGACAGCGACGACCACCTGATCAAGCGCGTCATCGGGCTGCCGGGGGACGAGGTCAAGTGCTGCAACGACCTCGGACAGATGTCCGTCAACGGGGTCCCGCTCACCGAGCCGTACCTCAAGCTGCCCGCGGGGGACACCCGTGCGTCCCAGACCGACTTCTCGGTCACCGTGCCGAAGGGCACCATCTGGGTGATGGGCGACAACCGCGACAACTCGCGCGACTCCCGGTACAACGGCGACACCCCGTCGAAGGGGTTCGTGCCACTGTCCGACGTCACCGGTCGGGCTTTCGTGATCTCGTGGCCGACCAACCGCTGGACCTGGCTCGACGACCACCCCGAGGTCTTCGCCGGCGTGGAGGAGCGGGACGAGTGAGCCCCGTCCGGCCCTCGCTCCGGCTCGAGAAGTCGCTCCTCGCCGCGGGACGGGTCACCGTCATCGGCGTCGACGAGGTCGGCCGCGGAGCGATCGCCGGTCCGGTCGGGGTCGGCGTCGCCGCCGTCACGCTCGACGTCCGACGGGTGCCGCAGGGACTCGCCGACTCCAAGCTGCTCAGCCAGGCCCGGCGTGAGGCGCTGGTCCCCGTGGTGACACGCTGGGCGCGGACCGCGGTCGGGATGGCGTCGGCCCAGGTCGTCGACGAGCAGGGCATCGTCGCCGCGCTCGGGCTGGCCGGAGCCAGTGCGATCGAGGCGCTCGTGCAGGACGGCGTCTCGCTCGAGGGTGCCGTGGTCGTCCTCGACGGGTCGTTCGACTGGCTCACCCGGGCGCTGCCGGCCGAACACCGGCCGCTCGACGTCCAGGTGCGTGTGAAGGCCGACCGTGACTGCGCTTCCGTCGCAGCGGCGTCCGTCGTGGCCAAGGTCGCGCGCGACGACCTGATGATCGCGGCCCACGACGATGCACCGCACTACGCGTGGGCCTCGAACAAGGGCTACGGGTCGACTGCGCACTACGACGCCATCCGCGCGGTCGGCCCGCACGAGCTGCACCGGAAGACCTGGCTGCACGCGGCGTCGAGTGTCGCGCTCGACGGGTTCGAGGAACTGGGCGCGGTCGGGGCCTGAGCGCGGTGGCGCTCCTGTCCCCACGGGAGCGAGTCGTGCGTGCTCGCGCGGTTCTGCACGGTCGGGCGGTCAGGAGGCCGCGGTCGCTCTAGACTGGGCGGGCCATGGATGACGAAGAATTCGACGACTACGACCGCGAGGTCGAACTGGCCCTGTACCGCGAGTACCGCGACGTCGTGGGGCAGTTCCGGTACGTGGTCGAGACCGAGCGGCGGTTCTACCTGGCGAACGAGGTCGAACTCGTCCGCCGTGACACCGAGCACGACTTCTACTTCGAATTGACGATGAACGACGTGTGGGTCTGGGACGTCTACCGTTCCGACCGCTTCGTGAAGTCGGTCCGGGTGTTGACGTTCAAGGACGTGAACGTCGAAGAACTCACTGCGCGTGAACTCGAACTCCCGAAGGAACTCGCACTCGACGAGTAGGGCTCGCCGGGGAATGTGACCGTTCGGCATTGTGCTGCGATACTCTGAGTTGCAATCCCGACTCTGAAGGAGTGAGAAATGGCGCAGAAGGTCACTGTCCAGCTCGTCGACGATCTCGACGATTCGCCGATCGCCGCTGGCGATGGCCGCACGGTCGAGTTCGCGTTCGACGGTTCGTCGTACGAGATCGACCTGTCGAACGACAACGTCGACAAGTTCCGGGACGCGATCTCGGACTACATCGCCGCGGCACGCAAGACCGCTGGTCGTCGCACCGGTTCGACGGGCAAGAGCCCGTCGGCCCCGAAGCGCGGGAACTCCGAGGAACTCGGCAAGATCCGCGAGTGGGCGAAGGAGAACGGGTACGAGGTCTCTTCTCGTGGTCGTATCTCGACGCAGGTGCAGGAAGCGTACGCAGCCGCGCACTGAGCATCCGACCGGCGTTCGGTCGCTGGTCTCGGCAGGAGCCGGACATTCCGTGAGGAATTGTCCGGCTTTTGTCATGATGCGTGAGATGTCCACGCATTCGTTCCTGCACAGGACGGTCGTTCCGCTCCTCTGTCCACAGATTTCCGCTACCGACTCGATCGATTCCTGACCCGGTTCATCGTTGGTCCATGACGAATCGTGCAGACCGACCGGATGCCGTCCGCTGCCGTCCCGGCCCTGATCCGCGCCGTGCGACGGGCAATGCCGGAGAAGACCACGCCGTGGAATGGCTCGAGCGCCACGGGTTCTCGATCATCGACCGGAACTGGCGATGTGCGCGCGGAGAAGTGGACATCGTTGCGCGAGAGGACGACACGATCGTCTTCATCGAGGTGAAGACCCGAACCGGGCAGAGCGCTGGACATCCGTTCGAGGCCGTGACGCCGCTCAAGCTCGCACGGATCCGACAGCTCGTCCCCGCGTGGTTCCACGCGCACCGCGACCAGACGGCGCGAGCGATCCGGATCGACTGCATCGCCGTGACCATGGTCGAGGACCACGTGGCGGTCGAACACGTCGAGGCACTCGGGTGAGCGACATCGGACGGACCTCAGCGGTCGCGCTGGTCGGGGTGCAGGGCAGCCTCGTCGAGGTGGAGGCGCACCTCACCAGCCAGCTGCCCGCGTTCAGCATCATCGGGCTGCCGGACACCTCGCTCGGGGAAGCCCGCGAACGAGTGCGGTCGGCAGCCGCGATGGCGGACTGCCCGCTTCCCTCACGGCGGATCACGGTGAACCTCACCCCGGCCAGCGTTCCGAAGCGCGGCTCCGGGTTCGACCTGGCGATCGCGATGGCCGTCCTCGCGGCCGCCGGTACCGCTCCGGGGGCCGATCGCCGTGTGGTCTACGTCGGGGAACTCGGACTGGACGGGCGGGTGCGACCAGTGCCGGGGATCATCCCGGTGGTCCTGGCCGCGCGCGCCGCCGGCATCGAACGTGTCGTACTGCCGGTGGGCAACCTCACCGAGGCGCGGGTCGTGCCGGACATCGCGCTCACCGCAGTGGACTCACTCCGCTCGGCAGCGATCGACGCGGGGGCCGACCTGCCGGCGGGCTTCACCGACCCCGTCCTGCCGCCACCAGTCCCGGACGACACGCTCCCGTCGCTGGAGCTCGCGGACGTGGTCGGCAACGCGGTCGGCGTGCGTGCTGTCATCGCCGCGGCGGCCGGCGGGCATCACGTGCTGCTGCTGGGACCGCCGGGCGCCGGCAAGACGATGCTCGCCGAACGGCTCCCGGCCCTGCTGCCCGACCTGGACCCGGACGCCGCGCTCGAGGTCGCTGCAGTCCGCTCCGTCGCCGGCCACGGAGAGCGCTCGTGGACACTGCGACCGCCGTGGGAGGCCCCGCACCACTCCGCCTCGGCCGCCGCCCTGATCGGCGGAGGGACCGGGCAGCTCCGGCCCGGTGCGGTGTCACGAGCCACCCGCGGCGTGCTGTTCCTCGACGAGGCCACCGAGTTCCCACGGCCCGTGCTCGACGCGCTCCGGCAGCCGCTCGAAGCCGGACGCATCACGGTCCACCGTGCAGGAGGGTCGGCGGAGTTCCCCGCGCGCTGCCAACTCGTGTTGGCCGCGAACCCGTGCCCGTGCGGCAACGCCGGGTCCACCGGCGGTGCAGCCTGCTCGTGCGTGCCGAGTGCGGTCCGCCGCTACCTGGGGCGGCTCTCCGGGCCGCTGCTCGACCGGATCGACATCCGCGTCGCGGTCCCGCGGGTGACGACCGGCATGCTCCGGGCCCACGACGGAGCGACGCCGACCACCACCGTCGCGCGAGGGGTCGTGCTCGACGCCCGGAGCCGGATGGGGGACCGGTTGCGGGGGACCGGCTGGACCCGGAACGCCGAGGTGACCGGGTCGTGGTTGCGCGAGGACGGCCGCGCGGCCCACGGTGCGACGGACCTGCTCGACCGGGGGCTCGACCTCGGGACGTTGACGATGCGGGGGTGGGACCGGGTGATGCGGCTGGCGTGGACGATGGCCGACCTCGACGGGGACGACCGCCCGGAGCGGCGGCATGTCGAACGGGCGCTGGCGTTGCGGACCGCGCTGTGAGCGGCGTTGCGGACTCGCGGTCGCAGCGGGATCCCCATGCCGCCCTCGACCGCCTCCGGGGCGCAGCGGGCCATCGGTCCGGCGAGCGCGAGGAGGTCCTCGCCCGTGTTGCATGGTCGACCGTCGTCGAACCGGGGGACGCCGATGCGGGACAGCTCGTCGCGCGACTCGGGGCCGGCCGGTCGATCCAGGCCGCCCTCGCTGCCCTCGACTCCGGGCCGGC
>NZ_QKSL01000017.1:0-61543 GCF_003234615.1 Curtobacterium sp. MCPF17_001 | reverse complement strand
GGTGGCGACGACGAGGGCCGCGAGCGGACGGACGCCGTACGGCAGCGAGCCGAAGAGCGTCTGGCGTCCGGCGACCGAGATGCGGAAGACGAGCTCCTCGTAGGACCCCGAGTAGAGCAACCCCAGCGCGGCGACCGCGACCAGCGGCGCCACGACGATCGCGGCGCGTGCCAGGCGGACCCGGACCACGTCGCGCTCGACGAGGGCGCGCCACGCGCAGGCCTGGGCGACGAGCAACGCGGCCAGCGCCGGGAAGAGGAACCGGCCCTGGTTCACGGTGACGCCGAGGTGGCTGGCGTACGTGGCCCAGTCGCGGGCGAGCACGACGACGAGGGCCGTCACGGGGAAGGCCACGGTGACCAGCACGGTGCGGCGGTCCATGGTGCGGCGGCTGAGCCCCCAGACCAGCGCAGCCAGGGCGATCACGGTGAAGGAGTCGACGAGCACGGCCGACAGCGGCCACTCGTACCGGCCGAGGAGGCCCCAGAACGAGTTGGACATGCCGTTCCAGAACGCGCCCGCGAACTGCGTCGGCGCCGGCGACTCGTGCGCGGGCCACGACATCGACACGGCGGGGAACGGATCGGGCTGCGGCGTGCCGGTCTGTACGGCCAGCGCGACGTACCACCACCCGGTGGTGACGGCAGGCACCGCGAGCACCACCAGCGCACGCAGCAGGCGGCCGAGTGGCCCGGACCCGTTCCGCGCCACGACCACGGCCAGGAGCGCGAACGGGACGGCGATCGCGCCGCCGGCCATCATCGCGGTCCCCACGGCCAGTGCGCCGCCGAGGGCGAGGACCGTCCACCAGGAGCGGTCTCCGGTGAGCACACGCACCGCGAGCCACGTGGCGAGCACGCCGGCGGTGATCACGGGCACCCACACCGACACCGACGAGCCGAGCTGCGCGAGCTGCGGGACGGCCAGGAGGGTCGCGGCCGCGGCCACGGCGGTCCGGGGCGAACCGGTCGCCCGACGGACGCTCGCCCAGACGAGCGCCGGGACGGGGAGCATGACCGCGACGTCGACCAGGCGCATGCCGAGCACGACGATGTCCCAGCGGCGGCCGGCGAAGTCGAGCAGGTGGGCGACCACCGCCTGCACCAGGAACCAGGTCGGCGGGTGCTGCGACATCGGGTTGACGAGCGGGTTCTCCGAGCCGTCGCCGACGATCGTCGCGAAGTCCGGCCGGTCCGTGGCGGCGGGCAGGTGCACCGGGACGTTCTGGGCGAGCAGGCCCTGCAGGTAGTGCAGGTCACCGGCCGGCGGCCAGCCCTGCCCCATCGCGAGGTGGATCACCGCGTCGACGTTGGCGAGCTCGTCCGGGCCGTGGAGTGACGGGTTGACGTACGCCCAGAGGGCGAGGACGAGCCCGAAGACGACGGTCAGGCCGATGACCGTGGTGGCCTCGCGACGGCCGACGGGCGGTCGGTCGTGTCGACGGCCGGCGGCGGGGCGGACGGCCACCGCGCGGGTCCGCGTTCGCGTGGTGCTCATGCGGTCGTCCCTCCACGGTGGGCGGTCTCGGTCTCGGTCTCGGTCCCGGCTCCTGCGGTACCGAGCGGGTCGGTCTGGGACGGTTCGTCGACGGACGGCCGCAGCATGGCGGCGACCACCACCGCGGCGGCGAGCACCACGGCCGCGACGAGCCACCCGACCACCATCACGGGGACCGGCACCGGGGACGACGTGGCGAGCACGTCGAGTCCGAGTGGCGTCACCCGGATCCGGGAGTGCTCGGCGATGCTCCCGTAGGTGAACAGCAGGCCGTAGACCGCCATCGCGGCGGACAGGGCCGCGACGACGACGGCGAACCGGCGACGGCCGCGGTCGGTCTGGACAGCACGGCGCCAGGCGATCGCGCTGAGGGCGATGAACGCGAGCAGGGCGGGGAAGTAGTACCGGCCCTGGGTCGCGCCGATGAACGTGGTGGCGCGGTAGCTGCCCCAGGCGTTCGCGGTCTGCAGCACGAAGATCGTCGCCGGCAGCACGGCGAGGGTGATCGCGACGCGGAGCCCCGGCGCGCGTCGGAAGCCCCAGACGAGCAGGGCACCGAGACCCAGGACCGTCGCGGTCTCGAAGACCACGGGGGAGAGGATCCACTGCGCCCGTCCGCCGAAGCTGCCCCAGAACGTCCGGGCGATCGTCGACCACGACACGTCGGCGAAGGCGGCCGGGTCGGGGCCGGTCCCGGTCGGGAAGGGCTTCGGCGGGCGGATGGCCGAGAAGCCGCTGGGCTGCAGCGTGTGGAAGACGAGGAGGTTGCGCACCCACCACCAGGCGCCGACGGCGGCGGCGAGGGCGAGGACCCAGAGCGCCCGCACGGCGCGCGGCAGGACCCCGGCTCGACGCATCGGCGCGACGAGCACGGCGACCGCCACGAACGGGATCAGCGGGAGCGCGGTGCCCTTCCAGACGATCGCGACGCCGAGGGACAGGGCGAGGGCGAGCGCGGTGCGGACCCGGTCGTCGCCGGTCATCACCCGGACGGCCAGCCACACGGTGGTCGCCGCGAAGAGCACGACGGGCGCGTCGTTCGACGCCGAGGCACCGATCGAGGCGAGTTCGGGGACGGCGAGGACGGCGAACGCCCCGACCAGCGCGGCACGGGGCGACCGGGTCACCCGCCGGACGGTGGCCCAGGCGAGTGCCGGCAGCGGCAGGACGAACAGGGCACCGAGGAGCCGGACCGCGAGCAGCGCGACGTGCGGCCGGAGGGACTCGAAGTCGACCAGGTGGAGCACACCCGCTGCGACGAGGTAGTAGGTCGGCGGGTGCTGGGTCATCTGGTCGACGGTGTCCGACGACGAAGCCCCGGTCGAGCGCAGGAGCTCACCCATGGTCGGGGCGCTGTCGGGTCGGGGGCCGCTCGCCTGTTGGACCGCGTCGAGCACGCGGAGGTCGCCCGGGTCGGGCCAGCCGTCGCCGATCGCGACGTGCACGGCCGCGTCGAAGTGCGCACGCTCGTCGGGCGCCTGGAAGGTCGGGACGAGAGCCGCCCAGAGCACGAGCAGCAGGCCGAACGTCGCCGTCACCGCGGCGACGACGACCAACTCGCGACGTCGCACCGGAGGGACGGGGTCAGTCACCGTACCGGGCGAGCTTCTGCAGGTCGAGCTGTTCCTCGGCCAGGGTCCGGTTCAGCCGCGTCAGGTCCGCGACGACGCCGATCGTCATCGCGAGCACCGCCGTGATGACGAGGACCAGCCCGAGCAGGAGCGACTGCAGGTGGTTGCCGCCGGAGTCCGTCGCGAGCAGCACCAGGTACCGGATGAACGGGATGAGCCCGCAGACGGCCAGCACCGCGCTGACCCAGGCGAACAGTGCCATCGGTCGGTACATCAGGTAGACGCGGGCGATCGCCGACCCGGACTCGAACATGTGCTGCCAGATGTTGCTGAACAGCCGCGACTCACGCGTCTTCGCGTTCGTCGTGATCGGCACGCTGGCGATCGCGATGCGCTTGTAGCCGGCCTGCACGATCGTCTCCATGCAGTAGCTGAACCGCGTGACGATGTTGAGCCGGATGAGCGAGTACTTCGAGTAGGCGCGGAACCCGCTCGCGGCGTCGGGCAGGTCGAGGCCGGCGGCGCGGCTGGCGACCCAGGAGCCGAAGCGCTGCATGAGCTTCTTGAAGCCGGAGAAGTGCTCGATGGTGCGCGTCTGCCGGTCACCGATGACGATCTCGGCACGCTTCTCGAGGATCGGCAGGACCAGGTCCGCGATCTGCGCCTGCGGGTACTGGTTGTCGCCGTCGGTGTTGACGACGATGTCCGCACCGTGCAGCAGCGCGTAGTCGACGCCGTCGCGGAACGACCGCGCCAGGCCCATGTTCTGGGCGTGACGGACGAAGTGCGTCACGCCGTGGGCCTTCGCGACCTCGACGGTGCGGTCGGTCGAACCGTCGTCGATCACGAGGATCTCGATCTCGTCGATGCCGGGGATCGACCGAGGGATCGTCTCGAGGACTGCGGGGAGCGTCTGCTCCTCGTTGAGGCACGGGATCTGGATGAAGAGCTTCACTGCGTTCGGGCGTCTCGATCTGGTCGTTGGGCGCGCATGCTCGAGGTGATGGCGCGCGGGAGCGTTTCAGGCCGCGTTCACCCTACGTGATGTCGTCGACCTACCGGAGGAGGGTGCCGGTGTGCCCGTGCGGGCGATCCCGACCGAGACGCATTGTGGGAGGATCGCTCATCGTGCGCCGCCCGACCATGACCCTCCACTCCGGCATCGTCCTCGCGGCGGCCCTCTTCGCCGTCTTCGCCGCGATCGCGATCGGGTTCAGCGCCCCGCCGTTCAATTCCGGGGACGAGGCAGCGCACCTCGACTACGCCGTCACCGTGTGGCACGGTCACCTGCCCGTGTTCGAGGACGGCCTCACGATCGACTCGACGTTCGGCATCATCCCGCCGGTGCAGTGGGTCTCCCAGCACCCGCCGCTCTTCTATGCGGTCCTCGCGCCGGTCGTCGGGCCGCTCTGGGACAGCGGCCAGCACTACCACGCGGTGCTCGCGGGGCGTGTCCTGAACGCCGTGTTCGCCGGGCTCACCGTGCTCGCCGCCGGGTGGGCCGCACGCCGGGTGCTGCCGACCCGGCCCGGTGCCGCGAGCGTCGCCGCCGTCGTCGTCTCCCTGACGTCGATGTTCCTGCTGGTCGGTGGCGCCGTCTACAACGACCTGCCGAACGTCGCCTTCGGCGCGCTCGCCATCGGAGTCGCGGCCACGGCCCTCCGTCGCGGCCTCTCGACCCGCCTGGTCGTCCTCGCGGCCGTGGTGACCGCCGCCGGCATGCTCAGCCGACTCACCTTCGCGGTGTTCGTCGTCGCGGTCCTCGTCGCCGTCGTCTGCGCCCGGGGTCGCGGCTGGTGGAACGGTCTGGTCGGCAAGCTCGTCGCGCTCGTCGTCGTCGCCGCCGCACCGGCCCTCGCCGCCGGGTGGTTCTTCCTCCGGAACGAGCGTGTGACCGGGAACATCGCGGGCAGTCAGCCGGAGTGGGCCGCGGCACACCTCCACCGCCGACAGCACGGCTTCGTCGAGACGGTGGCGGACCCGGGCTTCTGGACCGGCGTCTTCTCGGTCTTCCGCGGGCACTTCACGCTGGACGTGACCTGGCCGTGGGTGCTCCTGGTCGGACCGCTCCTGCTCGCGGTCGTCGTCGCGGTGGTCCCGGCGCTCCGCCGGAACGGGCGCGTCCGACCGACGGCGCCCCGCCCGACGACCACCGACCCGACGACCACCGACCGGACGACCGCCGACCCGGTGACCGTCACCGGACGCCGCCGGCGCCAGGACGCCACCGACCGGGTCGCCGACGTGCTCGTCGCCCTCATGCTCGTCGCGGTCGTCGTGCTCGTCGTCTTCCTCCAGATCCGCTTCACCATGCAGGGCGGCGCGGCCCAGGCGCGGTACGGCCTGCCGGTCGTCCCGGTCCTCGCCGTCGTCATGGCGATCGGTCTCTCCGGGTTCGGCCGGGTGCTCTCGCCGCTGCTCGTCACGGCGTGGGTGGCCGCCGCCGGGTACGACTGGTTCGCCATCGTCGACCTCACTGGCCCGGCGTTCCACGAGCCGGTGACGCTGACGGTGAGCCGGGTCGCCGTCGTGCTCGCGATCGTGGCGCTCGCCGCGGTGCTCACGCTGGTCTGGACCGCGTCGCTCCGGCGCTCGGCGGTCGCCCCGCAGCCGCCCACGTCCGACTTCCCGGCCGTCACCGCGTGACAGGATGACGGCGTGACGTCCTTGCGCTCCCGGGTCGCCCGGTTCCTCACCCGACGCCCCGACCAGGACGTCGCACCGGCCGCCGGCCCGGCGCCGGAACCGCCACTCGTCGGCTTCGTCGTGCACGGAGCCGGTGGGGTCCACCCCGCGTCCGCGCACATCCGCGTGACCGGCCGCATGTCGGCACTCGCCGCCTCCGGCGCGGCCCGCGTCGCGCAGGTCGAACCGGTGCGATGGGCCGACGGGACGGACACGGCCCACCTCGACGTGCTGCTCGTCCAGCGCGACGCCTTCCCGCTCGCCTCGCTCGACGCCGCGATCGAGCGTGCGCACCGCGAGGGCACCCGCATCGTCGCGGAGGTGGACGACGACTTCTTCAGCCAGGAGGCCCGTGCCCGGCTCGTCCGCGCCGAGTACGACCCCGAGCGGCTCGCGTCCGTCGAGCGCGTGGTCGCGGCCGCCGACGTGGTGGTCACGTCGACCGAGCCGTTGCGCGCCGTGCTCGCCGCAGCGGGCACCACGGCGGTCGTGGTGCCGAACGCCGTCCAGCCCGGGCTGTGGGGCACCGGGCCGTCGCGTCCCGACCCCGTCGGCCCGCGTCGGGTCCTGTACATGGGGTCCGCCACGCACGGCGACGACCTCGCGCTGCTGCGGCCCGTGTTCGACGGGCTGGTCGACGACGACGGTCGCGCGGTCCGACTCGAGGTCGTCGGCGTGACCGACACCGACGCGGACTGGTTCGACCGGCTGGACCTGCCCGACGGTGCGAACCACTACCCGGAGTTCGTGGCGTTCCTGCGGGCGAACGCGCACCGCTGGTCCGCCGGGGTCGCGCCCCTCACCGACGACCCGTTCAACGACGCCAAGAGCGACCTCAAGTTCCTCGAGGTCAGCATGCTCGGCCTGCCGTTCGTCGCCTCGGACCGACCGTCGTACGCCGACATCGACGAGCACGGCGGACTGCTCGCCGAGAACGACCCGGCCGCGTGGCAGCACGCGCTGCGCACCGCGTTCCGGGAGGCCGACGAGCGGGTGCAGCGTGCTCAGGCGTACGTGCGCGCAGAGCGACTGGTGACCGGCGACGGCGACTGGCGAGCAGCCCTCGGCCTCTGAGTGCGGGCCTCTTGCTAGGCTGCCCCGGTGCAGATCCGAGAACTGAAGATCCAAGGCGCGTGGGAGTTCACCCCTGTCCAGCACGGTGACGCCCGGGGTGCGTTCCTCGAGGCCTACCGTGCGGACGTGCTCGAGGAGACCGTCGGCCACCCGCTCGACCTCCGTCAGGTGAACATGTCGATCTCGTCGCGCGGCGTCGCGCGGGGGATCCACTACGCCCTCGTCGCACCGAGCCAGGCGAAGTACGTCACGGCCGTCCGCGGTGCCTTCATCGACTACATCATCGACATCCGCGTCGGGTCGCCGACGTTCGGCCAGTGGGACTCCGTCCGCATCGACGACGTCGACCGCCGCGCCGTGTACCTGTCCGAGGGCCTCGGGCACGCCATCGTCGCGCTCGAGGACGCCTCGACGGTCAACTACCTGGTCAGCGCGCACTACGACCCCGAGCGCGAGAAGGGGATCAGCATCCTCGACCCGACCGTCGCGCTCGAGCTCCCCGACGGCATCGGCGAGCCGGTCCTGTCCGAGAAGGACACCAGCGCGCCGACCCTCGAGCAGGCCGCCGAGCAGGGCCTGCTGCCGACGTACGAGGAGTGCCTCGCCTACACCGAGTCCCTCCGCACCACGAAGAAGTAAGGACGCATCCCCATGAAGGGCATCATCCTGGCCGGCGGTTCCGGCACGCGCCTCTGGCCGATCACCAAGGGCATCAGCAAGCAGCTCATGCCGATCTACGACAAGCCGATGGTGTACTACCCCCTGTCGACGCTGATGATGTCCGGCATCCGCGAGGTGCTGATCATCACGACGCCCGAGTACAACGACCAGTTCAAGGCCCTGCTCGGCGACGGCTCGACGCTCGGCATGGACATCCAGTACGCGGTGCAGCCGTCCCCGGACGGACTCGCCCAGGCGTTCGTCATCGGTGAGGACTTCATCGGCGACGACAGCGTGGCACTGGTCCTCGGTGACAACATCTTCCACGGCACCGGGCTCGGCACGAACCTCCGCAAGAACACCGAGGTGCAGGGCGCGACGATCTTCGCCTACCACGTAGCCGACCCGAAGGCGTACGGCGTCGTGGAGTTCGACGACGACTTCACCGCGGTCTCCATCGAGGAGAAGCCCGCCGAGCCGAAGTCGAACTACGCCGTTCCCGGCCTGTACTTCTACGACAACAAGGTCATCGAGATCGCGAAGACGATCGAGCCGAGTGCCCGAGGCGAGCTCGAGATCTCGACCGTCAACGAGCGCTACCTCGAGGCCGGGGAGCTCGGCGTGCAGGTCCTCGACCGCGGCACCGCGTGGCTCGACACCGGCACGTTCGAGTCGATGATGCAGGCGTCCGAGTACGTGAAGGTCATCGAGGACCGTCAGGGCTTCAAGATCGGGTGCATCGAGGAGATCGCCTGGCGGAACGGCTGGATCGACGACGCCCAGCTCGCCGACCTCGCCGCGCCGCTCGTCAAGGGCGGCTACGGCGTCTACCTGCAGAACCTGCTGCGCGGCTGACGGTGGCCCGGTCCGGGTTGCGTCGGCTCCTCGGCCGTCCGGTCGGGGTCGACGTGCCGCTGCCGTCGGACACACCGACCCCGTCCGCACCGGCGGCGGACCGTCCGGCCGAGCCGCGCCTCCCGGTCGACACCTCGCTGGTCACCGAGCCGTCACGGCCCGGTGACCACGGGGTCGACGTCGTCGTCACCGTCGCAGAGACGACGTTCCGCGACGGAGGACACCGGGCGGTCGTCCGGGCCGCGCGGGACGCCGGTGCCGCGACCGTCGTCGTCAGCGTGTACGACGTCCACGCGGGCCCGACGAGCGTGTACCCAGCCGTCGTCGCCGGCGCTGACCACGTCGTCGCCCGTGCGACCGTCGCCGCCACCTGGGGCGGCGCCGTGGCCGCGGCTCGGCCACTCCTCACGAGCGCCCGGGTGGTCGTGCAGGACGCGTCGGTCACGATGCCCCTCGAGGCCTACGCGACACTGACGGCAGCACTGGACCGTGCACCGGTGGCCGTGGGTGTGGTCCGGACCGGTGACGACCTCGTCGCCAGCGCCGGAGCGGTCCTGGTCCGGGGCACGGCACCGGTGGCGGCACTGTTGCGCGGGCACCCGGCCGAGGACGCCGACCTGCTCGACGGCGCCGAGGTCTTCGCGGCCGACGAACCGTGCTTCGCGGTGCGTACCGCGGACCTGGCGCTGCCGGTCCGCACGGTCGACACCCGGACCGCCGTCGCACGACTCACCCGCGACAGCGCGGACGCCGGCGGCGGCCCGTGCGTGGTCGTCGCACTCGGCCGTGTGTACCGCACACGCGTCCTCCGCGAGCGTCGGTACGACACCGACGCCGCCGCGGCCCTCGCCCACTGGCGGACGCGGGTGGACGGCACCGCGGTCACCGCGTTGGAACGCGCCGGACTCGTCCCGGGCCTCCCGGCCGCCGATCCCGCGGGAGCCCCGGTCGCCCTCCGCGAACCGGTCGTCCGTGCCGAGCGGGGTGCGGAGCGGGTCACGCTGCGGGACCGAGGAGAACGGCTGCGCTGGTCGATCCGGATCGCCGCCCACCCCGGCCCCGGCGGGGACGACTGGGGCGACACGTTCTTCGCCCGTGACCTGGCGACGGCGCTCCGGTCGCTCGGGCAGGAGGTCGTCGTCGACCACCGCGAGTCGCACGTCCGCCCGCTGTCCGAGCACCTGGACGACGTCGCCCTGACGCTCCGCGGACTCGACGACACCCCCGTCCACCCGGTGGCGACGAACGTGCTCTGGGTCATCTCCCACCCCGACCTCGTCACGGCGGACGAACTGGCCCGCTACGACCTGCGGTTCGCCGCCGGGCCGGTGTGGGCGGCCCGCGTGGCGGCGGACACGGGCCTCGACGTCGCCCCGCTCCTGCAGGCCACCGACCCCACCCGCTTCCACCCGGGGACCGGGGCGCCGGAGTACGCCGGGCTCGACACCGCGTTCGTCGGGAAGACCCGTCAGGTCTTCCGGCCGGTCGTGCGGGACGCCGTCGCCGCAGGCCTCGACCTCGCCGTCTGGGGCGAGGGGTGGGAGGGCCTGCTACCGGAGGGCGTGCACCGCGGGGTGTTCGTCGCGAACGAGGCACTCCCGTCGCTCTACCGCAGCGCTCGCGTGGTGCTCAACGACCACTGGGACGACATGGCCCGCGACGGGTTCGTGTCCAACCGGCTGTTCGACGCAGCGGCCACGGGTGCCCTCGTCCTCACCGACCCGGTGCCGGGCGTGGACGAGCTGTTCCACGGTGCCGTGCGGACGTACCGTGACGCGGACGAGCTCCGCGGGTTGGTCCACCAGGGGGAGACCTCGTCGGCTGCGGAACGTGCCGAGCGGGGCACCCGCGTGGGTGCCGAGCACTCCTTCGTCCGGCGGGCCGAGGTGCTGCTCGACGCGGTGCGACGGCAGCGTGCGGGCGGCCAGCTCCGTGGTGAGCGCCCCGGTGCCTCCCGGGCTGCTGGCTAGCGCCGGCGGAGCCGCCGGGCCACGTCGCCCGCGCGGTCCGCGAGCCGCACGACACGGCGCGCGTGCATCGCCGCGAGTTCGGCGTCCCGTGCGCTGACCTCGCGGAGCGCGGCCTGCGCCCGGTCACGCTCGAACTGCACGGTGGCACGGAGGGTGTCCGCGGTCGCCTCGCCGGCCCGGACGCTGTCCTCGAGGGACTCGATCCTCCGGTCACGGGTGACGATCGCGTGACCGACCTGCTGCAGCCGGCGCAGCTCGTCCTCGGGGACGACCGGGTCGGGGGTCCCGTCGATGCTGGTCGACCCGGCGCGACGGAGCACCTCGGCGATGCCGTCGTCCCGCGTGAAGGGACCTGCGGCCGCTTCGTCGTCGGTGACGAAGCGGAGCGCGAACGTCGACTCGAGCACCCCCTCCCGGAGGCGACGGAGGTCCCGCATGCCGTGGTGACGCGGGCTCGGGGTGAGGTCGGGGTTCGCCTCGTAGGCGCGCCCGCTGACGTCGACGCGGTGCTCGTACTGGGTCCAGGACCGCCACGGCAGGTGCAGGACCTCGAGCTCGAGTCCGGCGGGCACCGGGGCGCCGTTCGCCACGCTGACCTGGTGGTTGCCCTGCACGACCGTCACCTCGGGGTCGCCGACGTGCACGGCGTTGGTGCTCGGCGGGCCGATCAGCCCGATCGCCTGGAGTTCCGTGACCGATCGGTCGTCACGCCAGTGCAGGCGCTCGACGCCACCGCCGGACTCGGCGAGCATCCCGGTCATGTTGACGACCGGGACGGTGAACGCGCCGACCACCGGGTCCAGGCGCTCGAACACCTCACCCACCGTCAGGGAGCGGTCGACCGGCAGGATGAACTCGTCGGCGTCGGCGTTGACGACCCAGTCGGCGTGGTGGGTGCGCGCGGCGTCGCGGGCCATCCCGGTGACGACGGTGCCCTGCTGCTTCCGGTGCACCGGGTCGTGGCGCAGGTCGACCGTGACGTCCGTCCGTGCGGCGAAGGCGGTGAGGAGGTCGGTGGTCCCGTCGACCGACCCGTTGTCGGTGATGACGAAGACGTCGAACCCCTGGGCCAAGTGGTGGTCGAGCCAGGCAGGGATGACGTCCGCTTCGTCGCGGACCATCAGGGTGACGGCGAGGGTCATGGGCAGGCTTTCCGGGTTCGGGTTCAGGGCGCCGGGGGAGGCGGTCGGATCGGCCGACGATACCGTGTCAGCGGGTGTTCGTGGCGTGGGCGCGCACGGCCAGGGCAGCCCGCAGCACGACTCGGAGCGGCCACAGCCACCACGCCGGGTACTTCCGTGCCAGGAACCGGTACGCGCTCTCGTGGTGGGCACGACGCATCCGCTCCGAGGACCCCTGCGTCGCGGTCCCGCCGATGTGGGTGGCGGTCGCTGCGGGTTCGTAGACGTTGCGGAGGCCCAGACGTCCGATGCGCCAGCCGAGGTCGACGTCCTCGAAGTACATGAAGTACCCCTCGTCGAAGCCGCCGAGTCGGTCGAGGACGTCGCGCCGCACCAGGACACACGCCCCGGACAGCCAGCCGGCGTCACGACGACCGTCGTGTTCGCCGTCCTGGCGGTACCGGCGGGTCCAGGGGTTGCCGGGCCAGACGTTCGCGAAGACCGCGTGCCCGAGGCCGGTCCGGAGGGACGGGACGAGCCGGGCGGACGGGTACACCTCGCCGGTGGGTTCGAGCAGCCGCGGACCGGCCGCGCCGATGCCCGGGTCGGCCTCCGCGGTCGCGAGGAGCCGGTCGAGTGCCCCCGGCTCGAGGACGACGTCCGGGTTGGACACGAGGACCCAGCGGACCTCCGGCCCGAGCGTGGCGACTGCGCGGTTCACCGCACCGCCGTACCCACGGTTCTCACCGAGTGCCAGGAACCGGGCACCCGCGGCCTCGGTCACGGCGCGGAGCGCGTCCGCGTCGGTCGAGTCGTTGTCGGCCACGACCACCGGGACGGCTCCGGCACTCGCTGCCGGCACGGAGGCGAGGAACGCCGGAAGGACGTCGCCGGAGTTGTACGAGACGGTGACGATGGCGGCACGCGGACCGGACCCAGTGGGTGCGGCGTCGGGTGCGACGGCGTCGACGGCGCCGTCAGCGGCGGTCACCGGTACACCCCGAGGTGTGCCCGCGCGCAGGCAGCCCACGAGAAGCCGTCGGCCCGCTGACGCGCGCGGGCGACCCGGTCGGCGCGGTCGGCCTGGTCACCGTCGAGCAGAGCGGCCAGCGCAGCGCGGATGGGCTCGGCGTCGGGCTCGGTGTACGTGACGGTGTCGCCGCCGACCTCCGGGATCGCCAGGCGGTCGGTGGTCAGGACGTCGGCACCGGAGGCCATCGCCTCGAGCACCGGCAGGCCGAAGCCCTCGGCGATGCTCGGGTAGGCCACGATGCGCGACCCGCCGAGCAGCGCCCGCAACTCGTCGACGGGCAGGTACCCGAGGTAGCGCAGCGGGGCTGCCGGACGGTCACCCGCCGCCGTCAACTCGCGTTCGGCGGCCTCGTCCCAGCCGAGCCCGCCGGCGACGAGCAACGCGGGGACGTCCGGCCGCTCCGCGCGGAGCGCCCGGTGCGCCGCGATGAGGTCCGGCACGCGCTTGCGCGGTTCGACGGTGCCGAGGAAGGCGATCCACTCGGCGTCCGCCGCGAGCTCGTGCGCCGCCCGGAACGCGGCGAGGTCGGCGTCCGTCGGCGGGTGGAACAGCGCACGGTCGACGCCGAGGTGTGCCACGACGGTCGCGCGACGCGGCCGGCCGGCGATCCGGTCCAGTTCGCTGACGGTCGCGGCGCTCGGCGCGACGGTCGCCCGGGCGAAGCGGCGTGCCAGTCGCGTCCACGCGCGGAAGAACCGCACCTTGAGCGCCGAGTGCGCGGCGGGGTCGCTGAAGAAGGTCGCGTCGTGCAGGGTGACGACGGTCCGGGAGGCCCGGATCACCGGGAACGTGTAGTGCGGGCTGTGCAGGACGGCGGCTCCCACCCGTCGGGCCAGGGCGACCAGGCCGGTCTGCTCCCACACGAGGCGCAGCGGACGGGAGGCCGTCCAGCTCGGAGCCGCGTGGTACCGGTGACCCGGGGCGAGCCCACGGAGCCATGCGACGTCGTCCGGCTTCGCCACGACGTCGACGTGCTCGTCGAGTTCGTCGAGCCCGGCGAGGAGCCCGGAGATGTACCGTGCCACGCCGCCTCGATTCGGCGGGACCGACGTGGCGTCGACCAGCACCGGGAGTACGCCCAACGTCAGCCCTTGACCTGGCGCTCGGTGGTCTTCGTCCAGGCGATCCCCGACTGGGTGTCCTCGTCGACGACGACGAAGCGGGCGGCCTCGCGCTCGATGACGATGTGCTCGCCGTTCGGCTTGGCGAGGAACACGTGCACGAAGTACTGCCCGCCGCCGAGCCGCAGGTCGCTGAGGTGCCACTCGACGGTGGCCGAACCCCGGAGCGGGTCGTGCCGCACCTGGGTCTGTCGGCTGTCGATGCCGAAGGCGGGGTGGCCGAGGTGGTTCTCGATCTTGATGCCGGCCCGCCACTCGGGCAGGACGTCGGCGTGCGAGAACGTCGCGCGGATGACGAGGTCGTCACCGTGGCGGTGCTCGGCGCCGGGGGCGCGACCGGGGATCTCGAGCTCGACGTGCTCGACCTTGCCGGGGTTCGCGTCCTCTTCCGGGTTCGCGGCCTCGGCCTCGGCGACGCGGCGTCCCTCGAGGATCTCGCGGAAGTTCTTCACGGCCAGGCGGGCCGAGCCCTGGAACTTGACCTCGCCGTGGTGCAGCACGACGGCGGAGTCGCAGAGTTCCTGGACCTGGCCGAGGGAGTGCGACACGAGGATGATCGTGCGGCCCTGCTCCTGGAACTCGCGGATCTTGTCGAGGCACTTCTTCTGGAACTGCTCGTCACCGACGGCCAGGACCTCGTCGACGAGCAGGACGTCCGGGTCGGTGTTGATCGCGACCGCGAAGGCGAGTCGCACGTACATGCCGGATGAGTAGAACTTCACCTGCGTGTCGATGAAGTCGCCGATGCCGGAGAACTGCAGGATGTCGGCGAAGCGGGCTTCGGTCTCCTCCTGCGTCTGGCCCAGGATCGCGGCGTTGAGGTACACGTTCTCGCGACCGGTCAGGTCGGGGTGGAAGCCGGCGCCGAGCTCGATGAGCGCGGCCAGGCGACCGCGACGCTCGACGGACCCGGTGGTCGGTTCGAGGATGCCGCCGATGGTCTTCAGCAGCGTCGACTTGCCGGAGCCGTTCGGGCCGAGCAGACCGATCGTCGTACCGGCGGGGATGTCGAGGCTGATGTCCTTGAGCGCCCAGAAGTCCTCGCTGTGCCGACGTCCGGCGCGGCCCAGGGTGACGACGCGCTCCTTGAGCGAGTTGTCCTTGCGGATCGTGAAGCGCTTCGAGACGTTCTTCACGGTGACGACCGCGGGGGCGTCCGAGAACGGGGAGCGGGTCTCCTGCGTGGCGTTGTCGAGGGTCATCGGGTCAGATCTCCTGGGCGAAGTTGCCCTGCAGCTTGGCGAACACCCGCTGGCACAGCACCAGCGCGATGAGGCCGACGACGCCGGCGATGACCAGGCGGAGGAGCAGGTGCGAGGGGTACTCCGAGTCCGGGCCGGCGGTCCAGAAGGCCCGGTGGAACCCGAGGACGGCGAGGGTGATCGGGTTGGCGGTGTACAGCGTGAGCAGCCACTGCGGCGCAGCGTTCGCGACCTGCTGCCAGCTGTAGACGATGGGCGAGGCCCACATCAGCAGCAGCACCAGGACCTCGACGAGGTACTGCATGTCGCGGAGGTACACGTTGGCGGCGGCGAGGAGCAGCGCCAGGGCCGTCGCCCAGATCAGGATCACCAGCGTCGACGGGAAGAAGTAGAGCAGGTCGGGCCGGATCCAGGCGAACCCGCTCTGCAGGAGCGTCGCGACGAGGAGCACGACCAGCTGCACGCCGAAGTTGAACAGCGCCGCCCCGACGCTCGCCAGCGGGTAGATCTCGCGCGGCAGGTAGATCTTCTTGATCAGCCCGCCGTTCGAGACGATCGACGCCGTGCCCGCGGCCACGATCTCGCTGAACAGCCCGTAGAGGGTCAGTCCGGCGAAGACGTAGACGGCGAACTCGGGGATGTTGCGGGACGCGCCGAGGATCTTGCCGAGCACGAAGTAGTAGATCGCGAGCTGCACGAGCGGACGGATCAGCGTCCACGCGAACCCGAGCGCACTGTCCTTGTAGCGGGACTTCAGGTCACGGCGGATCAACAGGTCGAGCAGCTGCCGGTGGGCGAAGACCTCGCGGATCGACCCGATGACGGCGGTGGCCGGCCGACCGGCCGGGATCATCCGCTCCTGGCGGAGCCGATCGAACCGCTCGGTGACGATGTTGCTCAAGGTGTTTCCTCACATTCGACGCGGGCGACGGACAACTGTACATCGGCGACCGGGAGCGGCCGCCGGACGTCAGCGTCCGTTCTTGCTCTCCCGCATGATGCGCACACGGTTCTGGACCTTGTCCCGGAGCCCCGAGACGCCGTTCTCGCGGAGGTACCAGGTGGCCAGGCGCACGTCCCGGGAGATGCCGTGACGGCTGTTCGCGATCTGGTGGAACTGGAGCTCGCGCTGCCGGGCCGGGCTCAGCTGCACACGGGGGCGTCCGGCCGCGGCGAGCGACCCGGCCGGGACCGCCGCTTCGTGCGCGCGGTCGGCGGCGACGTGCGGGTCCTTGCAGAACTCGATGAGGGGGGAGAGGGCCTGCTCCCACGTGAAGTCGGAGCGGACGCGGGTCACCGCGTCGCGGGCGGCCTGCGCGGCCTCGGGGTCGTACAGCATCGACTCGAGGGCGGCGGCGAGTCCGTCGACGTCGCGCTCCTCGACCGCGACACCCATGCCCTCGGCGGCCACCAGGTCACCGAAGCTGTCGCCGTCGGTGGTGACGATCGGCAGGTTCGCCCACATGTAGTCGAGGATGCGAGTGCGGAAGGAGAACGTCGTCTCGATGTGCGCGAAGTGCGTGCTGACGCCGGCGTCGGCTTCGAGTAGGTAGTTCTGGCGGTCGTCGAGGGCGACCCACTGCTCGTTGAAGAACACGTGCTTGCCGGTGAGCCCGAGCTGGTCGCTGAGGCGACGGGTCTCGGACACGATCGCCATCTCCGGCACGTCCGGGTTCGGGTGTGCGACGCCGAGGAAGAACAGTCGGATGTCGTCGTGCGTCTCGGCGACCTTGGCGATCGCGCGGACCAGCGACGGGGTGTCGAACCAGTTGTAGATGCCACCGCCCCAGATGACGACCTTGTCGTCCTCACCGATGCCGGGGGTCACCCCGCGGATCGCCTTGCGCTCGTGCACCGGCGGGGTGGAGTCCATGCCGAACGGTGCGATGGCGATGAGCTTCCGCAGGTTGTCGTCGGCCAGGTAGTTGTCGGG
Source organism: Curtobacterium sp. MCPF17_001 (assembly GCF_003234615.1). Lineage (NCBI taxonomy): Bacteria > Bacillati > Actinomycetota > Actinomycetes > Micrococcales > Microbacteriaceae > Curtobacterium > Curtobacterium sp. MCPF17_001. The sequence continues at coordinate 44,821 of NZ_QKSL01000017.1, read as the reverse complement.
GTTGATGCGGCCGACCGCCGCGAGCTGTCCGAGCCAGAAGAGCCGCTGCCGCTCGGAGGCGCACAGGAAGAAGTCGCCGCGTTCGAGCTGCCGGTTGATCACCTCGGTGGTCGAGGTCACCTGGTTCCGCCAGCCGACGTCACCGTTGTCGCGGGCCTGCTCGAGCTGCTCGAGGTGCATCGGGTCGTAGAGGTCGACGACCATGATCTTGTTCGAGTTCTGCAGGGTCTGGAAGTGGTGCAGCGCGTAGCCCTGGAAGAAGATGACGTCGGCCCACTCCTCGTGCTCCCGCATGGCGCGCTCGTGCTGGAGCGGGACGCGGGACACCTCGAAGCGGTCGGTCTTCCGGTTCGCGACGTTCCAGGTCACGAGTCGGACGTCGTTGTGCTCGCTGAGCGCCTCGGCGATCTTCCACGCCCGCATGCCCGGGCCGGCCATCTTCTCGCCGAGGGCGTCGCCGGTGATGACGAGCACGCGGGTGCGGTGCATCGGCTGCTCGACGTCGAAGGCCTCGATGATGGCCTGGTAGCCCTCGAGGAAGTAGCCGTCCTCGAACAGTGGCTTGAAGGCGTCACCGAACAGGCGGAAGACCTCTTTGTCGGTCTTCACGCGCTGGCCCTGGATGCGGCGACGCTCCTCCGACAGGCGGGGGAGGTCCGACACGAACTGGTCGAGCGCGTACAGCCCGGCCACCGCCTCCTTCGACATCGGCGTCGTCGGGTCGAACTCGTCCGGGGCGCCGGTGAAGCGGCGGATGTCGAACTCCTCGGAGTCGCGACCGCTCTTCGCGACGGCGCGGCGGGCGAGCAGCGCGAGGGCAGCGGGCAGGAAGACGCCGAGGTTCTCGTCGGAGAGGTTCTTGTACAGCAGGTGCAGGGCGTTCCGCTCGAGCAGGTACATCTCGCGGTGGTCGCCGAACGACTTCATCGAGCCGTGGTGCTTGTGGTAGACCACCGAGCGCGGCGCGAACCGGACCCGGTAGCCGAGCAGGTTGAGGCGCCATCCCAGGTCGACGTCGTCGTAGAACATGAACAGGCCCTCGTCGAACCCGCCGACCTCGAGGAAGACGTCGCGGCGGACGAAGAGCGCCGACCCGGTGCCGAACAGCAGGTCCTGCGGCTCGTCGAACCGGCCGTCGTCGAGCTCGGCGATGTGGTTCTTGTAGCCCATGCCGAACCAGCTGAGGCCGGACTCGACGAAGTCGATGGTCTTGCCCTCCCAGTCGAGGACCTTGCTGGCGACGGCGGCGACACGGGGGCTCGGGGCGAACCCGGCGATGCCCTCCTTGACCCAGTTGACGTCGGGCTTGGCGTCGTTGTTGAGGAAGGCGACGACGTCACCGCTCGCCTCGCGCGCACCGAGGTTGCTGCCGCCCGTGAAGCCGAGGTTCTCGGCGGACACGATGATCTTCACGTTCTGCTGCGCACCGAGCGCGGCCCGGAGCCGCTGTTCGCTGTCGTCACCGGACCCGTTCTCGACGACGACGATCTCGAGGCGGTCGGCCGGCCAGTCGACCTCGCTCAGGCGGGCGATGCACTCGAGAGTGTCGTCCGTCCCCCGGAAGTTGATGACGACGACGGACACGCGGGGCGCGGAGGTGGACACGGAACGACTCCATACGTCAGCTGGCGAGGGTGCCTGCGGAAGGCGGGTACGACTATACCGACGCGGTCTCCGGACACCTGTGACCTGGGAGACTGACGCGGTGGACGTCTCCGTGGTCATCATCGACTGGCACCAGCCCGAGCTCACCCGCCGCGCGATCGCCTCCGTGTTGTCCCAGCGGGTCGACGCCTCGGTCGAGGTGGTGCTCGTCGTCAACGAGGCGGACGACGCCACGGTGGCCGCCTACCGGGCCGACCACCCAGCGGTCGTCGTCGTCCCCGACCCGACCAACGCAGGGTTCGCCGGGGGTGTGGTCCGGGGGATCGCGGCGTCCTCGGGTGACGTCGTGGTGTTGCTGAACAACGACGCGGTCGCCGACCACGGGTTCCTCGACCGTGGCCTGGCGGTCCTCGCCGCGGGTGGACCGCGGGTCGCGGCCGTCGCCGCGACGGTCGTGCTCGAGGGCCGGTTCGCCCCCGTCGCAGCCGGTGACCGGCGGTCTGCCGACGACCTGGTCGCGCCGGACGGCCGACGCTGGCGGCGTGCAGAAGTGGGGCAGACCCTCGTCAACGGCACCGGTGTGGTGCTCGACCGGTCCGGCAACGGACGCGACCGCGACTGGCTCCGGCCGCTGGACGACGGGCCGGAGTCCGCGCCGCTCTTCGGCTTCTCCGGTGGCGCGGCGTTCCTCCGCCGCGACCCCCTCGAGGAGGTCGGCGGGTTCGACCCGACCCTCTTCATGTACTACGAGGACCTCGACGTCGCGTGGCGCCTCCGGCTCGCCGGGTACGAGGTCCGGCACGCCCCCGACGCGGTCGTCGTGCACCGCCACGCCGCCAGCTCGGGGAGCGACTCTCCACTCGTCCGGTCGCAGAGCATGCGGAACCGTCTGGCCGTGGTCCTGCGGAACGCCTCGGCCGGCTTCGCCTTGCGGGTCGTCCTCCGGACGGTGGGGCGCCTGGTCCGCGACCTGCTCGGTCCGCGCTCGGCACAGCTCACGCCAGCCGCGTGGTGGCGCCTCTGCCGGGAGGCCCCTGCCGTCCTCCGCCACGCACGTCACGCCCGGCGTCGTGACGGTGTCGGCGCGGCGGTCCGGCGACGGGTCGAGGCGGCGCTCGAGCCGATCGGCTGACGCACCCGACTGAAGCGACGCTCAGGCGTCCCTGGGAGGGCGGGACCACGGTGCACGGCGGGCGGGGCGGTGGCGCGCCGGGCCTCCCGTTCGGGGGGACGGACTGGGGGCTGTGTGATCACTGTGATCCAGGTAGCCTGATGTGACCCGTGTGCACCGGTCGTTCGTCAGGGGTCGACCGATTGCGCAGAGCGCATCGCGCACGCCACAGAACCCCGTCGACGCCAACGGAAGGCCCAACGACGTGAAGAAGGTCGTCGCCATCATCGCGAGCGTGCTCGCGGTCGCGAGTGTGCTGGTCGGTTTCCAGCTGTCCGGTCCCAACGCCTCGCAGGAGCCCGCGTCCGCGGTGACGGGCTCGTCGTTCTCGGCGGGCAACATCATCTCGGACGCCAACTTCTACGACGGCGGAGCGATGACCGCCGCGCAGATCCAGTCGTTCCTCAGCGCCCAGGTCGGCACCTGTGCGTCGAGCTCCTGCCTCAGCAACGGGAAGTTCAGCATGAACTCCCGTGGCAGCGACCCGATGTGCCGCGCCGTCACCGGTGGGTCGAACCTGACGGCCGCGGTGATGATCTCCCGCGTGGCCGCAGCCTGCTCGATCAGCCCGAAGGTCATCCTCGTGACGCTCCAGAAGGAGCAGACCCTGGTCAGCGGCGCCACCGCGCGGAACCCCTCCGCCGCCCGGCTCGAGCGAGCGATGGGCTACGCCTGCCCCGACAACGTCGGCGGCCACTGTGACCCGGCCTACGCCGGCGTCGGCAACCAGGTCTACTGGTCCGCCTGGCAGTGGAAGCGCTACGGCAACCCCGCGGGCACCAGCAACTACTTCACCTGGTTCAACCCGGGCGGCGTGCGGCAGATCCAGTACAACGTCCCCACGTCCTGCGGCACCAAGTCGGTGTCAGTCCAGAACAAGGCTACCGCCGCGCTCTACTACTACACGCCGTACACGCCGAACACGGCGGCACTGAACAACCTCTACGGCACCGGCGACTCGTGCTCGGCCTACGGCAACCGCAACTTCTGGCGGATGTACACGGACTGGTTCGGTTCCCCGACCGCGTCCGCGAAGCCGATCGGCCGACTCGACTCGGTCCAGGACGCCGGTGACGCCGTCGCCGTGCGCGGCTGGGCCATCGACCCGACGACGACCGCCGCCACCCGCGTGCACGTCTTCGTCGACTCCTCCGGAGCGGGCTACACCGCGAACGCCAGCCGACCCGACGTGGGCAAGGCCTACCCGGGCTCCGGCAACTCCCACGGGTACGACCTGACGATCGCGGCCACCCCGGGCAAGCACCAGGTCTGCGCCTCCGCGATCAGCGTTGACGGGACGAAGAACCAGAGCCTCGGCTGCAAGTCGGTCACCGTGACCAAGGCCTCGCCGGACGGTCGGGTCGACTCCGTCACGACCGTCGTCGGCGGCGTCGCGGTCCGCGGGTGGACCTACGACCCGAACCAGCCGAAGACCGCGCTCACCGTCAAGGTCTCGGTCGGCGGCAAGGTGACGACGATCGCGGCGAACCGCACGCGTGCCGACGTCGGCAAGGCCTACCCGGCGGCCGGATCGGTGCACGGGTACGAGGCGACGGTCCCCGCCGTCAGCGGCAACGCGAAGGTCTGCGTCACCGCGGTGAACGTCGGCGCCGGGCACGACGCCCAGCTCGGCACCTGCACCACGGTCCGTGCGGTCGCCTCGGCGCCGGACGGCCGTGTGGACCAGGTCGCCCCCGTGTCCGGAGGCGTCTCGGTCCGCGGATGGGCGATCGACGGCGACACCGCGAAGCCGATCAACGTCGACGTCTACGTCGACGGCGTCGGCAAGCGCTTCCCCGCGGACGTCGCGCGCTCGGACATCGGCGCGGCCTACCCGGCGTTCGGCGCAGCCCACGGCTACCAGGCGACCGTGGCGGCGAAGCCGGGACCGCACCAGGTCTGCGTCTACGCGATCAACACCGGAGCCGGCTCCGCCAACACGACGCTCGGCTGCCGGACCGTGCAGGTCGCCAGCCCGCCGGTCGGGCGTCTCGACTCCGTCACCCCCGGCGCGGGCGCCGTGACGGTGAACGGCTGGGCGTACGACCCCGACACCGGTGCCGCTCCGATCGCGCTCCGGGTCACCGTCGGCAAGGCCACCACCGCTGCGAAGACGGGCGCCGCGCGTCCTGACGTCCAGAAGGTGTACCCGGCAGCCGGTGCGAAGGCGGGGTACGTCGCGAAGGTCGCAGCGCCGACGGGCGTCTCACAGGTCTGCGTCACCGCGGTCGACCCCGGCGGTGCGTCCGACACGGCACTCGGCTGCAAGTCGGTGACGGTGCAGTAGCTGCGGATCTCCTACAGTGGCGGGGATGCCTACCGAACCTGGGACCGCTGTGCGGTCGTCCCGACGTGAACGACTGTCCATCACCGCGATCGTCCTGGCGTTCGTCGCGGTCCTGGTGCTCTGGGCGTCCCTCCAGCCGCTGTTCGGGTCGCCGGACGAGATCGCGCACTGGGACGCCGCCGTGCAGCTCGCGATGGGTCAGGGGTGGCCCGACCCGACGCACCTGAAGCTGCTCTCCGCCACCCGCGCCGGCCAGGCCGAGGGGCTCGGCTTCCTGCAGGTCGACCGGCCGACGCTCGAGGCGCTCCTGGCCTCGGCGCCGGGCAACGGCGCGACGAACCAGATGACCCAGCACCCGCCGACCTGGTACGCCATGGCCGCCGGTGTGCTGCACCTCATCGGGTACATGCACCTCCGCTGGGACCTCGACCTCTACGCGATGCGGCTCATGAACGTCGCCGTCCTCGGCACCCTGCCGCTGGTCGTCTGGGCCGCCGTCCGGCGCGTGACCCGCTCGCCCCGCACGGCACTCGTCGCCGCGGCGTCGCTGTTCCTCATCCCGCAGGTCGGGTTCATCGGGACGTCAGCCACGAACGACACCCCGGTGATCATCCTCGGCGCGGTGGTCGTCTGGTTGGTCTGCCGGATCGTGACGGGGGACCGCGGCTGGGTCACCCTCGTGGCGCTCGCGGTCGCGGCCTCCGCAGCCGTGTCGTTCAAGGCGACGGCGCTGCCCCTCGTGCCGTTCGCCGTGGTGGCGGTCGTCATCGCCGGGCAGGGGCGCAGCCGGTGGCTCCGCGGAGCCGTCGTGCTCGTCGTGCCGGTGCTGGCCACCTCGTGGTGGTGGGTGCGCAACGTGTTGGTCTTCCACACCCTGCAGCCCGCCGGCCTGCCGCAGTCCATCCGCACCCAGCAGTTCGCCCCGGGGGAGGGCCCCGACGTCGGTGGTTTCGTGAACACCGAGTGGAACCGGGTGACGAACTCGTTCTGGGGGCAGTACGGCCTGTTGCAGTACCCCTCCAGCCCGATCGTCATCGCAGCCCTCAGCGTCGTCGCCATCGGGGTGGTGCTGGTGTGGGGCTTCCGGAGTGGCGCTCGCCGGACGGCCTGGCTGCTCGCCCTCCTGCCGCTCTTCACGCTCGCCGCCGGGCTGCAGAACAACTGGTCGACCTACCTCCGGACGACGACGATCGGCGGCATCCAGGGCCGTTACTACTTCGTCCTCGTCGGCGTCCTCGCGGTGCTCAGCGCGATCGCCTGGCGCCGTTTCGTCCGGAACGAGGACGACCGCCGCCGACTCGGTCGGACCGTCGTCGTGGTGGCGGCGCTCATGACCGTCTACGGCTGGTCGGTCGCCTACCGTGGCTACTACGAGGGCTTCCACCTCAAGGTGACGACGCTCGGGCTCCGGCTGTTGGCTGGCCAGACACCGCTCGGCCCCGTCGGGTTCGGGCTGGTCGCGGTGGTCGCACTCTTCCTGCTGGCCGTGGCCGTGGCCGTGACGCTCGCGGCACTCCGGTCGCCGGAGGCACGCACCACGCTCGACGGACCTGACGTCCAGGGGGACGCGGACGGGCACGGGGTCCACGGCCGCTCCCGGACCGTGGAGGACGCCGGGCCGACGGACGCGACCTCCGAGACGGGGCCGGCCACGGCCTCCCGGCCGGGCACCGGAGACGGCACCACGCAGCGGTGGACGACCGCTCTGTGGTCCTGAGTCCCGCCGACACGCGGTACCCTGCGGATTCGCTCACCCGGGTACCCGTCCGGCATCATGTCCGGATGATCCCCGTCGCCGCTGGCCCGACCGGCGAGCCCGTGACGGTGACCACACCGACGGCCGCCCGAGGTGCGCTCCCACGACCGTCGCGCGGACCATCCCGGCGCTGCGCTGCCGGTCCTGGCCGGTGCGATCGCGGCCGGGGTGGCCCTGGTCCGGCTGTCGGCCGCCGTGTGCGACGTGCTCCAGGACGAGGGCGCGGCGCTGGTGACGCGACCCCCGACTGCTCCACCATCCGGAGCGACGCCTTCCCGGCAGGGGACGCCGACGCGCCCGTGCCCGTACGACACCGCAGAGAGAACCATGGCTGACCTCCAGATCCCGCGCACCCTCGTCATCGTCCCCACCTACAACGAAGCCGAGAACGTCGCCGACATCCTCGACCGGGTGCTCGGTGTCGTCCCCGAGGCGCACGTGCTCGTCGTGGACGACGGCAGCCCGGACGGCACCGGTGACCTCGTGGCGAGCCGCGCGGCCGACGACGACCGGGTGTACTTGCTCCGACGGTCCGGCAAGCTCGGCCTCGGGACGGCCTACGTCGCCGGGTTCCGGTGGGGACTCGAGCGCGGGTACGAGCTGCTGGTCGAGATGGACGCCGACGGGTCCCACCCCGCGGACCGCCTGCCCGCGCTCATCGCGGCGGTCGCCGACGCGGACCCGGCCGACGACGTCATGCTGGCGATCGGGTCCCGCTGGACGACCGGCGGGTCGGTGGTCGACTGGCCGAAGCACCGCGAGCTGCTGAGCCGCGGCGGGAACGCCTACGCCCGGATCATGCTCCGGCTCGACGTGCACGACATCACCGCCGGCTTCCGTGTGTACCGTGCGGACGTGATCGCCCGGATGGCACTCGACGAGATCGACTCGAAGGGCTACTGCTTCCAGGTCGACATGACGCTGCGCGTGCACGACCTCGGCGGCGCGATCGTCGAGGTCCCGATCCGGTTCCGCGACCGTGTCCACGGGGTGTCGAAGATGAGCCAGGCCATCGTCGTCGAGGCGATGCTCCGCACCACCCAGTGGGGCCTCCAGCGCCGGTTCCGCCCGCGGGCGCGACGCGCCTGACGGAGACCTGCCGCGCTGCTCGACCGCCCCGCGGTCCGACCGCCGCAGTCCCCGCTCTGCCCGTTCCGCAGTTCAGGCGTGCAGGAGCCGGCGACGCCAGGACCGACGGCGTGCCGAGACGACGAGCACGGTCACGAACACCATCAGACCGGCGCCGTGCAGGAGCGTGCTCTCGGCCACGCTCGTGACGCCGAGCAGCACGAGCACGGCGGCCGGCCAGACGTAGGCCACGCCGGGGTAGGTCGTCGCGGTGACCCAGGAGCGGGCGAACGCGAGCAGCGCCGCGGCCACCAGCAGCAGCATGCCGGCCAGCCCGACCTGCAGCCAGGCGTCGACGACGACGTCGAGACCCGAGGTGAAGCGGACGCCGGACGGGTCGACGAAGGTGACGTACGGGACGACGGGTTCGCTCGGCCAGGACCCGACCCAGCCCCAGCCCTGCACCGGGTGCTGCTCGATGAAGTCGCGGATCTGCGACCAGAGCGCCAGCCGCGTCGAGGTGCCGCCGGCGGCCCCGATCTCGGGCAGGACCCGGTTCCGCGCGACCACCAGGACGGTGCCGATCGCGAGCACGAACACCCCGAGGACCGTGTTGACGACCGGGCGGGACGCCGGCCTCGCGTGCCGGAGCGACCACATCGCCAGCGCGGCGACCGTGAGCGCGATCATCGCGAGCCCGGTGATCGGTGACTGCACGAGCATGAGCGTGATGACCGCCAGGGCGGTGGAGCCGATGGCTCGCCAGTGCGGGACGGAGCGTGTGAGGTACTCGACCACGAAGGTGACGAGTGCCGTGGCGGCGATGAAGCCCATCACGTTGCGCGTCCCGCCGATGCCCTGGATCGGGCCGCCGTACGCGATGTCGCCGTGGATCCCGAACGCGGGGAACGGGACGTCGAGGACCAGGCCGGAGAGGACCTCCAGCGCGAGCGCGACGACGAGCAGGATCCGGAAGGCGTCACCGCACGCCCGGATGACCTGCACGAGATCCCGGCCGAGCGCCAGGTAGAGCCCGAGCCCGACGAAGCCGAGCGTCTCGGCGAACCCGCGGAGCGCGACCCAGGAGTACTCGCTCCAGAGCACGCTGAGCCCGCAGTACCCGACGAACGCGAGCAGTGACAGCGGCAGGACGCCGTGCCACTCGATCCGGTAGCGCTGCCCGAGCAGGCTGAGGCCGGCCAGGACGACGAGCGTGACGAGGACGGCCCAGGTGCCGGCGGTCCCCACGAGCACCCGCACGGTCGGCTCGCCGAAGGCGAAGAGGACGATCGCGGTCGCGAGCGCCTGGCTGAACCGTCCACCGGCCGAGAACCCGATCCATGCGGACAGGTACCGGCGCGCGAGCACGAGTCGCGTCGTCCGGGCATCCGTCATCCGTCCATGATGACGCACCCCGCTGGGGGCGTCCGACGCCATCCCGGAGCGTCGATATCGCGGATCGTCGGTCTCCGCACTACCGTCGAGGCCGATGGGACACGCGGCGCGGGGCTGGAGGTCGGCACTCGCCGCGGTGTCGGCCGTGGTGCTCGTGGGCGTGCTCGCCGCCGTGAGCGCGTGGGTCCGCCTCGGTCCGGTCGCCCGCGGCACCGTGTGGGCCGAGGACGGCGGGCTCTTCCTCCGTGAGCACCTGGCCCTCGGGCCGGTGGCGAGCCTCTTCCACCCCTACGCGGGCTACCTGCACCTCGTGCCGCGGCTCGTCGTGGACCTCGCGCTGCTGTTCCCGGTCGCCGACTACGCCCTCGTCGTCTCGGCGACGTCCTGCCTGCTGGCCGGTGCGGTGTGCGCGGCGGTGTTCGTCCTGGCGCGGGACGTCGTGCCGTCGTGGCCGCTCCGGCTCGTGCTCGCCGTGGTCCCGGTGGCCCTGCCGACGGCGCCGTGGGAGGTCTCCGGCAACGCGGCGAACCTGCACACCTTCGCGCTGTTCCTCGCACCGTGGGTACTGGCCCACCGGAGCCGGACGTGGTGGGGGGCCGGAGCCCTCGGCGTCGTCACGGTCCTGGTGCTCGCGACCGAGGCGCAGGCGGTCCTGTTCCTCCCGCTGCTCGTGCTCGCCTGGCTGCCGGCACCGGCGTCGGCACCGGTGCCGGGCCCCCGCGGCGGCAGACGCTTCCTGGCGCTGCCCGTGACGGTCGCGGCCGTCGCGGCCGCGACCGCGCAGGTCGTCACCGCCTTCACGACCCCCCGCGCCTCCGCCCCCGGGCACCCGGCCGCGTCCGACGTCGTCGCCGGGTGGCTGTTGCAGACGGTCGGTGGCCTCTGGGACGCCGACCTGGGAGCCGTGGCGGGGGCCGTCGTCGACCACGGCTGGTGGGTGCTCGCCGTGCCGTCCGTGCTGGTCGTCGTCGTCGTCCTCCTCGGCTGCGGCGTCGCGCTGCGCACCGGCCGCGGGCGCACCGCGGTCGTCGCCCTCGCGCTCGCCCTCGGTGCCGCCGTGGTCTGGACGGCGGCCCTCCTCGCGAACCGGTCGGCCGACGGCCGGTGGTCGCAGGTCGCCCCGGCGGCACTCCTCACCGCGACGCCCTCCCGGTACGGGGCCGCAGCCGGGATGCTCCTCACGGCCGCGGTCGTGGTCGCCGCCGCGGTCCTCGTCGACCGGGTGGTCACGCCCGGCGGGAGCGGTCGTCGGGTGGCGGTGCGGGCCTCCCGGCCAGGAGGCGCGGCCCACCTCGTCGGGGCGGCCGTCGGCTGGGGCGTGGTCGCGGTCCTGGTGACGACGTGGGTGGTGAACGCCCCCGGGAGCGCCCAGCGGAGCACCGGCCCGGAGTGGCAGCCGCAGTTCCGGGACGCGGTCGCGACCTGCCGGGCGGACCCGACGGCCGTCCTCGACATCCGCACCCAGCCGTGGGGCGCCGCGGTCCCGTGCACGCTCGTCCTCCGCGACGGCTGACGTCCGGAGGCCTCAGCTCGTCAGGGGTTCGCCGCCCAACGGAACGCGCGCTTCGCGATCGGGGTCCGTGGACCGTCGCCGACCGACGGTGGTTCCTCGGTGACCAGGACGATCCGCGACTTGATCGCGAGCAGTGCGAAGAGCACCCAGTTCCCCTGGTAGAGCAGCCGCGACTCGGCGATCGCCTGCACCAGGAGTGCCACGACGACGAGCAGCGGGAACAGCCCGACCGCGTCGAAGGGGCGCGGGGCGAGGTCGGGGCCGAATCCCACGCGGGTGGCACCCGCCCAGGAGCGGCTGAGCGTCGTCACGACGTAGACCGCGAAGAGGACGAGGCCGACGATGCCGGTCTGCATCCAGACGTCGAGCGCGGCGTCGTGCGCCTGCAGGTAGGTCACGCCGTTGCGGGGTGCGAGCTGTGCCAGCAGCGGGATGTCCGGCCACCAGTAGCCGATCCAGCCGAAGCCGAGCACCGGGTGCTGCTCGATGAGCCCCCAGACGGCCGTCCAGATCGTCCCGCGACCCGTCAGGTCCGAGGACCGGCCCAGCACGGCGACCAGCGTGTCCTTCGCGAGGACGGTGCCGACCACCACGACCACCAGGCCGAGCGCGATCGCCCCGTACCGGGGCGCGCGGCGTTCGGTCGGGACCCGGCGCATCCACAGCGCGAGGGCCAGGACCACCAGCACGACCAGGGCGGCCACGAGCACCGTGCTCGAACGGGTCAGAGCGGTCACCAGCACGGCGACGACGAGCCACCCGATCGCCCGCATCCGGCGCATCCGGCCCTCGGCGAGCTGGACGGCGACGACGATCGCGGCGAGCAGGGCCACCATCGCCAGGAGGTTCGCGTTCCCCGGCAGCCCCTGGATCCGTCCGCCGGTGAAGAGCTCGGCGCGCGAGAAGTAGAACGCGTCCGGGACGTCCCGGTCGCCGTAGTCGGTCCAGATCGGAGCGATCGGGTGCCGGACGACGACGGCGACGACGGCCTCGAAGAGCAGGGACAGCCCGAGGACCCACCGGAACGCCAGGCTCATCGCGTCGAGGATCCGACGCCAGGTCAGGGTCGAGGCGATCGCGAAGGCGACCAGGGCGCACAGCACCTGGGCCACGGTGCTCGCCAGCGTCGCCGGCCGCCAGTGCGACCAGAGCACCGAGACCAGGCACCAGGCGAGGAAGAGCCAGAGCGCCCGGGGCGTGCGGGACAGCGGTGGGCGGGCACGGACCACGACGCTGACGCCCCAGGCGCCCTCGAGCGCCCAGACCGCCGCGGCACCCCACCACGTGATCGTGTTCGGGACGGCGTCGCCGGCGGACAGCGTCAGCAGGACCGTGGCGGCGAGGGCGAAGGCCTCTCGTTCGGGCACGGAGCCGCGCGCCAGTGGCCAGGTGTTCGTCACGGAGGACAGGTTAGTGCCGCTCACCGCCCGAGCGTCCGGAGTGCGTCGGCGAGCGCGCTGCCGAGGGACGGGGCCAGGGTCCGCGCGAACGTGGCGGTGAGGTGCGTCGGGTCACGGTGCACGACGACGCCGCCGACCACGGCCGGGCAGGTCGTGGCGGTGCAGTACCGGTCGGTCAGGTCCACGAGCGCGGCTCGGTGGCCGAGCCGTGCCACGGCTTCGGCGGAGCCGTCGAACGCGGCGAGCGCGGCGGCCCGGGGTGAGTCGCAGACGTCGGTCGTGGGGCCGGTCATCCGACCGAGGCAGTCCAGTGTGTCGTTGCCCGCGACCGGGTTGTCGCGGATCGCGATCACCGGCACCCCGGCGTCCGTGGCGTTCCGCCATGCACCGACCAGGCCGTCGACCACGGTGGCGTCGTTCGTCGAGCCAGCCGGCACGATCACGGGGCTCTTCGTCGCCGCGTGCGTGACGACGAGGGCGTCGAGGTCCGGGTGGTCCCGCACCCAGGCGAGCGCCGCCTGCTTCCACCCGTTGCAGCTGGCCGTGTAGGCGTCGGACGGTGCCTGCTGCTCGGCCGTCGTCAGGTAGCAGCCGATGTGCCCGGCGACGTCGATCCGCCAGTTCCGTTCGCGCGCGATCGCCGCGTAGGCACTGATCAGCGCGTTGTTGTGCGAGTCGCCGATCGCCGCGATGTGCCTCGTGTAGCCGGTCGCCGGTCCGAGGCGGCAGACGGCGAGGTCCGGCGTGGTGTTCGACCAGCACGCGGGGCGGTTGGCGTCGTCGGTGCCCGCGGCGGCCGGCGCCGGGACGCGGACGTCCGCCAGACGCGGGTCGGTGCACGGGTCCGCGGTGCCGACACCGGCGGCGGCGCCGAAGCAGGGGACATCGCCGGTCTCGAGCGACCGCTGGTAGGCCGCCGCCTGCGTCTGCTGCACCTCGAGCGCGCCGAGCGTGGAGGCCCCGAGGGCGACCACGAGGAGGGTGCTGGCGATGCCCCAGAGTGCCACGCGCCGTGGCCGCAGTGCCGACACGCGGGCCGAGAACCGCAGGGGTTCCTCGACGAAGCGTGTCGTGAGCGCCGCGAGGGCGATGCTGCCGACGAGGATCGCGACCTTGCTCCGGGTGCCGAGCGGGTGCCCGGTGACGATCGGCAGCAGGACGACGGCCGGCCAGTGCCAGAGGTACACGGCGTACGAGATCCGGCCCAGTGCCGCGACCGGCGCCCACCGACCGAGCACGGTCAGGCCCGACGACCCGCCGAGGAGGACCACGAGGCCCGCGCCGACCACGGGCAGCAGGGCGGCGGTGCCGGGGTAGGGCGTCGTCGGGGAGATCGTCCACAGGGCCGTGACGAGCATGACGACGCCGAGCCAGGCACCGCCGCTGCGCAGCCGGTCGGCTCCGTTCCCCCGTGGCGTCGCCGCGCGGGGGACCGTGCGCAGCGTGGCCGCCAGCCCACCGAGGGCGAACTCCCACGCCCGGGTGGCGGTGGAGAAGTACGCGATGCCCGGCGCGGTGCGGGTCTCGACCACGCACCAGACGAGCGAGAGCACCACGACGGTGCCGAGCAGCAGTCGGGCGGTGTGGACCGGGGACGCGGAGCGTGACCCGCTGCGCGCGTGGCGGCGGACCGCGGCCAGCACCACCAGCAGCACCGGCAACGCGATGTAGAACTGCTCCTCCACGGACAGCGACCAGAAGTGCTGGAACGGCGAGGGGTCGTTGTCCGAGGCCAGGTAGTCCACCGCGTCCGAGGCGAGTTGCCAGTTCTGCAGGTACACCGTCGACGCGATGAGCTCACGCCCGTACTGTCCCCACAGGGTGCTCGGCACGAGGACGAGCACGGCCGTCCCGGTGGCGAGCAACGTCAGCGCGGCGCCGGGCAGCAGGCGCTTCGCCCGGCGGGCCCAGAACGCCGCCAGCGCGATCCGTCCCGAGCGGACCTGCTCCCGCAGCAGGTGTCCGGTGATGAGGTACCCGGAGACGACGAAGAAGACGTCGACCCCGACGAACCCGCCCGGCACCCGGTTCGGCCACAGGTGGTAGACGACGACGGCGAGGACCGCGAACGCCCGCAGTCCCTGGATGTCCCACCGGGTCCGGTCGGCGTGGTCGGACACGGGGCGGATCGGCTCGGACATCGCGGAGAGTCTATGTATCGCGGATCGTGCACGTGGTGCGCCGCTCCCGTCCACCGCCGCCGGATACGCTCGACCCATGTTCCTCGGCATCACGAACACCCCGCGCGACTACGCCTGGGGGTCCGTCTCCGCGATCCCCGAACTCCTCGGACGGACCGTCACCGGCGTCCCGCAGGCCGAACTCTGGCTCGGCGCCCACCCCGGCAGCCCGAGCGTCGTGGTCAACCCCGCGATGGTCGGCGGCGCGGACACGGTGCTCGACTGGATCGCCGCCGAGCCGCAGACGGCCCTCGGCGACGACCGCACCGGACTGCCCTTCCTGCTCAAGGTCCTGGCCGCAGCCGCACCGCTCTCGCTGCAGGCGCACCCCACGCCCGAGCAGGCGCGCGAGGGCTTCGACCGCGAGGAAGCGGCCGGTGTCCCGATCGACGACCCCGCCCGCAACTACAAGGACCCGTTCCCGAAGCCCGAGCTCGTCGTCGCGCTGAGTGACCGGTTCGAGGCACTGAGCGGGTTCCGTCCGGTCGCCGAGGCGCTCGCCGAGGTCGAGACGCTCGACGCCGGGTCCGGTCGACTGGGACCGCTCGTGGTGCACCTGCAGCAGGGACTCGAGGACACCGTGCGTTGGCTCGAGGAGACCGACGACTCCGCCCGTGCCGTGATCGGCGCGGTCGGGCACCTGGCCGAGGAGGCCGTGGCCGCTGCCGTCGCCGCCGGGACCACCGTCTCGCCGAGCACCGCGACCGCCGCCGACCTGGCCCGGACGTACCCGGAGGACCCGGGCGTCGTCGTCTCGCTCCTCATGCACCGCGTGACGCTGACCCGTGGCGAGGCCATGTACCTGCCGGCCGGGAACATCCACGCGTACCTCGACGGCCTGGGCATCGAGCTGATGGCCCCGTCAGACAACGTGCTGCGCGGCGGCCTCACGCCGAAGCACGTCGACGTCCCGGAGCTGCTCCGGGTGCTCGACTTCACGGCGTACCCCGCGCCGCTGCTCGAGCCGGAGCACCTCGGCCCGGTCGTCGACCGCTTCGCGCCCGAGGGCGTCGGCTTCGCACTGGTGCGC
The DNA here is from genome assembly GCF_003234615.1 of Curtobacterium sp. MCPF17_001. Taxonomy (NCBI): domain Bacteria; kingdom Bacillati; phylum Actinomycetota; class Actinomycetes; order Micrococcales; family Microbacteriaceae; genus Curtobacterium; species Curtobacterium sp. MCPF17_001. The sequence goes on along the minus strand of NZ_QKSL01000017.1, from coordinate 29,416 downwards.
GTCACGAGCGACGGGAAGCCGGTCGGGGTCAGCACCGGTGGCACGGCCCCGCTGTCGGGTCCGTCCATCGCGATCTGCACCGAGGGCGTCGTCACGCTGGTCGGGGCGAACTCGGCGACGCTGCTCCGTCAGGGGGAGTCCTGCTACATCACGCCCGACGAGGGCGACGTGTCGGTCGAGGCGGACGCCGGCAGCGGCCGCACCGCGACGGTCTTCATCGCCACCGGCGCGTAGCGCGGCGCGCGGCGCCGGGACGAGGAGGCGGCGGGGCAGCCGGTCCGCCGTCGGACCGGCCCGTTCCGCTAGCGTGGCGGCATGAGTTGGTTGGTCACCGGCGGTGCCGGGTACATCGGGTCACACGTCGTCCGTGCGCTGGTCGCTGCGGGCATCGACACGGTCGCGTTGGACGACCTCTCGAGCGGCTTCCGAGCCTTCGTGCCGGAGAGCGTCCCGTTCGTCGAGGGCACGATCCTGGACGGTGAGCTGCTCGTCCGCACGCTGCGCGAGCACGACGTGACGGGTGTGGTCCACGTCGCGGGCTTCAAGTACGCGGGGGTCTCGGTCGAGCGGCCGCTGCACACCTACGAGCAGAACGTCACCGGCATGGCGACCCTGCTCCGGGCGATGGCGGACGCCGGTGTCGACAAGGTCGTGTTCTCCTCGAGTGCCGCGGTCTACGGCACGCCGGACGTCGACGTGGTCGTCGAGGAGACCCCGAAGGCGCCCGAGTCCCCGTACGGCGAGTCGAAGCTCATCGGCGAGTGGCTGCTGCGCGACATGGAGGTCGCCGCGGGCTTCACGACCACGTCGCTCCGCTACTTCAACGTCGTCGGTTCGGGGGAGCCGGACCTCTACGACGCCAGCCCGCACAACCTGTTCCCGCTCGTCTTCGACGCCCTGCTGGCCGGCCGGACGCCGCGGATCAACGGGGACGACTACGCCACGCCGGACGGCACCTGCGTCCGTGACTACGTGCACGTCGCCGACCTGGCCCACTCGCACGCGGTCGCTGCACGCAAGCTCGAGGCGGGCGAGCCGCTCGAGCGCGCCTACAACCTCGGCAGCGGTGACGGCGTGAGTGTCCGTCAGATCATGGACGCGATGGCTCGCGGGACCGGGATCGACTTCCGGCCCGAGGTCGCGCCGCGTCGTGCCGGGGACCCGGCACGCATCGTCGCCACCGGCGAGGCGGCCGGTCGGGACCTCGAGTGGGCGATGCGACACACGCTCGACGACATGGTGACGAGCGCCTGGGAGGCCCGGCAGCGCGCTGCGTAGTCAGCGCCCGGCCGACACGCCCCGCTCCCACCCCGGTCGCGGGGCGTTCGCTGTCCCCCGAAAGGCCCGCAGACACGCCGCGACACGCCCGAATGGGGGACATGCCACGGCGGAAGCCGGAGGGGCTTCTATGATCCGCGACTTGACTCCGGGTAATCACACCGATGTAATTACACCGACGGCATCGTCGTCAGGGTCCCGAACCGAGACGTCAAGGGGTGATCAGGGTGAGCGCATCCGACTTCGAAGCCGGAGTGCCGGACGACTGGCACGTCGACCCCGTCGCGCTCGGCGTCCCGGGCGTCCGCCGGTCGACCGAGGCCGACGAGGAGAACCCGCTCTCGTGGCAGGTCGACTCGCTCTGCGCGCAGACCGACCCCGAGGCGTTCTTCCCCGAGAAGGGCGGCTCCACCCGCGAAGCCAAGAAGATCTGCACCTCGTGCGAGGTCCGGTCGCAGTGCCTCGAGTACGCGCTCGAGAACGACGAGCGGTTCGGCATCTGGGGCGGTCTCTCCGAGCGTGAGCGTCGCAAGCTCCGCAAGCGCGCCTGAGGCTCCCACAGGTTCACGCCGCGCCGTCGTGCGCGGCCGGCACCGGGCCTCCCGGCCCGTAGAGTCGCTCCCGTCATGCAGCCCAGTGCCTCCACGCCCCGCGTCACCGCGATCCTCGTCGCAGCCAACGGGTCGGACCATCTCGACCGCACCCTGAACGCCCTGGCGGCGCAGACCCGCCCGCCGGAGGGACTCGTGGTGGTCGACGTCGGCTCGACCGACGGGTCGACCTCCGAGCTCTCCTTCGGCGGCAGCGCCCAGCTGTCCCGCATCGCGGCCGGGCGGCCCTTCGGCGAGGCGGTTCGGCACGGCGAGCAGGTCGCCCCCCGCGCCGAAGCCCAGGACGGCGTCGACGAGTGGCTCTGGCTGGTCGGCCACGACAACAGCCCCACGCCCGGCACCCTCGCCGCGCTCCTCGGTGCCGTCGAGATCGCCCCCTCGGTCGCGATCGCCGGCCCGAAACTCGTCAACGTCGACGACCCGGCCCGCATCGCCGCGTTCGGCGAGAGCATGACGCGGATGGGGCGCTCGATCACCCTCGTCCAGGACGAACTCGACCAGGGCCAGCACGACCGGCACACCGACGTGCTCGGTGTCTCCGCGGGTGGCATGCTCGTCCGCCGGTCCGTGTGGAACAGCCTCGGCGGCTTCGACCCCGCGCTGCCGGACGTCGACGCAGCCCTCGACTTCTCCGTGCGTGCCCGCCTCGCCGGCCACCGCGTCGCCGTCGTCCCGGACGCCCGGGCCACCAGCGCCGGTCCGATCGAGGAGTTCGGCCGCGCGAAGGTGTCCGAGCGGCGCCGTGTGCGGATGCACCGCCAGGCGCAGCTGCACCGCCGCCTGACCTACTCGTCCGCCGGTGTCCTCTGGATCCACTGGCTGACCCTCGTGCCGTTCGCCCTCGGACGGGCGATCGGACACCTCGTCGCGAAGCACCCGGCCGCGGTCGGCGGTGAGCTGGCCGCCGCGTTCGCGGTCGCCTTCGGCGGTGGGGTCGGTCGTGCCCGGCGGACCCTCGCGGCGAACCGGAAGCTCGGGTGGGGGGCGATCGAACCGCTCCGGATCAGCTGGCGACGGGTGCACGAACACCGCACGACCTCCCGTGACGTCGAACTCGCCCGCGTCGAGGACGCACCGATCGCCCGAGCGTCCTTCCTGGCGGACGGGGGCATCTGGGCGGTCCTGGCCGCCGTCGTGCTCAGCGTCGTGACGCTCTTCCCGCTGCTCGGCTCGCCCGCGCTCACCGGCGGGGGGCTGCTGCCGCTCAGCACGGACGTCGGCGACCTCTGGCGGAACGTCGGCTACGGCTGGCACTCCCTCGGCACCGGCTCCACCGGCCCGTCCGACCCCTTCGCCGCGGTGCTCGCGGTGCTCGGCTCGATCACGTTCTGGTCACCGTCGACCTCGATCGTGCTCGTCATGCTCCTGTCCTTCCCGCTCGCCGCCCTCGGCGCGTGGGCCGCGGTGCGCAAGGTGACGACGCGGACCTGGGTGCCGGTCATCGGTGCCGTCCTCTACACGGTCGCACCGGCCCTCGTCGGCGCGGTCACCACCGGCCACCTCGGCGCCGTGATCGCCCACGTGCTGGTGCCCTGGCTGTTCCTGACGCTGGTCGAGGCGCACCGGTCGTGGGCCTCGGCCTCCGGGGCTGCGCTGCTCTTCGCGGTCGTCGCCGCGTCGGCACCGTCGCTCCTGCCGGTGCTCCTGATCGGCTGGCTCGTCGCCCTCGTGGTCGGCTGGCGGCACGCACACCGACGGGTCTTCGTACCGGTGCCGGCAGCCGTGCTCTTCGTCCCGCTCGTGCTCGCGCAGATCGCCCGGGGCAACCCGCTCGCCGTCTTCGCGGACCCGGGCGTCCCCTCCGCCACGCCCGCGCCGAGTGCGCTGCAGCTGGCGATCGGGCAACCGCTGCCGGACTGGAACGGGTGGCTGTCCGCCGTCGCGCCGCTCGGTCTCGGCGACGCCGTGCTGCCGGTCGCGATGGCCGTGCTGGCCCTGCCGGTCGCGGCGAGCGCGATCGGTGCCGTCCTCGGCCACCGCTGGTCCCTGGCGGGCACGGCGCTCGTCGCCGCCCTGCTCGGCTACGCGACCGCGTTCGGGGCGACGCACCTCGCCGTCACCGGCGTCGGCTCCACCACCACGATCGTCTGGCCGGGCAGCGCCCTGTCGGTGTTCGCGCTCGCGATCGTCGTCGCGGCGTGCATCGGCATCGACACCGTCCCCCGGGCGGCCCCGGTCGTCGGGCTCGTCGCCTCGGTCTTCGCGGCCGTCGCGGTGGCTCCCGCCTTCGCCGCCTTCTACCTCGACCGAGCGGCCATCCAGCCGACCTCGGGCCGGGTGCTCAGCGCGTACGTCAACGCCGAGGCGCAGGCGAACCCCGACGTCGGCACGCTCGTCGTCCAGCCGCAGACCGACGGGTCGCTCGCGGTCGCCCTCGAGCGCGGCCAGGGCTCCACGCTCGACGACCAGTGGACCCTCGACGCGACCGCCCTCTCGCTGAGCCGGTCCGGCAGTCGCCTGGCGACCCTCGCCGGCAACCTGGCGAGCCGCAGCGGCTACGACCCCGAGCCGGCGCTCCGTGACCTCGGCATCAGCTTCGTCCTGCTCGACGACGCCCCCGACGACGCCGAGGCCCGCGCGGTCCACGACCGGGCCGCCGGGGCGATCGGACAGGACGCCCGCTTCACGAGCATCGGGGAGACCGCCAGCGGGTCGCTCTTCCACTACGAGGGCGACGTCGACCGGACGAGCACCGGCTCGGCCGCCGCGAAGGCGACCCACGTGCTCTACCTCGTGGTCATCGGCGTGGTCTTCGGCGCGGCCGCACTGCTCGCCGTGCCGACCGCGCCCCGCCGCCGCCGTGCGACGTCGAACGTCCTCGAGGCCGACGAACCCGCCACCACCTTCGACGAGGAGCGCGACGAATGAGCACGAGCACCGCGCGCCGCTGGGCACTCCGCGGCACCGCCACCGTCGTGGCCGTGGTCGTCGCGGCCGGCACGATCGCCGCCGCGCACACCATCGGCACGACCGCGGAACCGGGGCACCCCGCCGGGCGGACCGTCACCCCGGTGCCGGCCGCGGCCGAGCGGGTCTGCGCCGGCAGCGCGCTGCGTCTGTCCGACGACGCCGGCAACGACGCCACCCGCGCGAGCACCATCGGCTCGCCGGAGATCGCCACCGCCACCACCGGTGACCGGGTCGACCGGAGCGAACTCGGCAGCGCGAGCACCGGCAGCAGCGTCCCGACGCTCCTCACCGCCCCGGCGGGCGACACCGCTCCGCAGGTGGCGGGCAGCAGCTCCCAGAGCGTGTCCGACGGCGACGTCGTCGGCGTGGGGGCAGCCTCCTGTGACGACCCGTCGCAGTCGACCTGGCTCGTCGGCGGTTCGACCGAGACCGGTCGCACCAGCCTCGTCACCCTCAGCAACCCGACCGACGTCAACGCGACCGTCGACCTGTCGATCGCCGACACCAGCGGCACCGTCAGCGCACCGGGGACCACCGGCATCGTGGTCGCCCCGAACTCGCAGAAGGTCGTCCCGCTGTCCGGTTTCGTCACCGACCAGGGTTCGACGGTCGTGCACGTCACGTCCTCCGGCGGCCAGATCGTCGCCCACATGCAGGAGACCGTCGTCCGGACGCTCACCCCCGGCGGCTTCGACATCGTCTCCGGCGGCGCGGCCCCGTCACGGACCCAGGTCATCCCCGCGGTCGTGCTCGAGGACGCCGAGGGCGCGCAACGCGGCGAGGACACCGCCGATGCCGCTCCGGTGCTGCGTCTCTACGTCCCCGGCACCGAGGTCGCGCGTGTCACGCTCGGCATCACCACGGCCGACGGCGGCGGGACCACGGTCGACGCCACCGCCGAGCCGGGCGTCGTCACCGACGTGCCGCTCGACGACTTCCCGGACGGCCGCTACTCGTTCACGATCGACTCGTCGGTGCCGATCGTCGCGGGGGCACGCACGACGACCCCGACCGACGACGGGCGGACCGACCTCGGCTGGTTCGCGTCGGCCGAGCCGCTCTCCGCCACCACGGTCACGGCGGTCGCCGCCGGCTCCGGCGCTCGCCTGAACCTCGTCAACCCGACGCGGCAGGACGCGACCGTGACGGTCCGGTCCGGTGACGACGCGCAGGAGGTGCAGGTCACCTCCGGTTCCACCGCCACCGTGACCGTGCCGAGTGCGCAGCAGGTCACGATCAGCGGCGCCGAGGGCCTGGTGGCCGGGGTGACGTACCAGGGGGACGACGGCATCGCCGGGTTCCCGGTGCGCCCGGAGACCGAGGTCTCGAGTCCGGTGCGCGTCTACCCGTAGCGAGCGAGGCCGTCGGGCGCCGACCGGCCCGTCACCAGTGACGGTAGCGGTCCGGTGCCAGGTCCCAGGGGTCCTTGTCGATGAGCTCCGCGACGGCGCGGAACACCGCGGTCTCGACGACGATCCGCCGGTCCACGTCGTCCTTCTCGGGGCTGTGGGTGACCCGCTCGACCGGGATCCGGAAGACGGTCACGCGGCGGGCGTCCCGGTCGATGCGCCACCGGGGGAGTTCGTCGGGCAGGCCGGTGTCGGTCGGCATGTCCGCGACCTGGAACACCACGCCCGTCAGTTCTTCCGGCCACAGTCCGACCAGGTAGTGCGCGGTGTCGCCGACGACGCGGTCGAAGGCCTCGGCCCGGGTGATCACCGGGGCCAGTTCCGGCCCGGTCACGCTCGACCGGTGGCCCCGGCCGTGGCGGGAACGACCGCGTGCACGGTCGACCGGGGTGACGATCCTGGGCTTGCGGCGCATCCCGCCATCGTACGCGGCAGGACCCCGCGCGGGCTCCCCGTGGCGCGGCCGGTAGGGTCGAGTCCGGTATGGACGTACGGATCTGCAGCAAGGTCGCCTGTGGCGCGGGCGCCTCGGCGACCCTGACGTACGACTACGCCGACTCGATGGTCGTCGTCGGGCCGCTCTCCGGACGCGTCGAACCGCACGGGTACGACCTCTGCGCCCGGCACGCCGCGACCCTGCGGGTCCCGCAAGGATGGCGCGTGATCCGGCGTGACCCGCCGCCCCGGACGCCGGAGCGTCACCCGTCCTGACGGGAGGCACGCCTCGCTCCCTCCTGCACCGTCAGCCGTCCCCGTGGGTCTGTCCACGGGCGTCACGCGACACCGTCCTGGTCGGCGGTGCGTGGGAGACTGAGCGGCATGCCGACCGACACCCGCGCCGCCGTCCCGTTCCGCGTCGCCGACCTCACGCTCGCCGAGGCCGGCCGCCACCAGATCCGACTCGCCGAGAACGAGATGCCCGGCCTGATGGCGCTCCGGGACGAGTTCCGCGCCGCGCAACCGCTCGCCGGGGCGCGCATCGCCGGCTCGCTGCACATGACCGTGCAGACCGCCGTCCTCATCGAGACGCTGGTCGCCCTCGGCGCGCAGGTCCGCTGGGCCAGCTGCAACATCTTCTCCACGCAGGACGAAGCCGCGGCCGCCGTCGCCGTCGGCCCGACCGGCACGGTCGACGCCCCCGCCGGCGTCCCGGTGTTCGCATGGAAGGGCGAGACCCTCGACGAGTACTGGTGGTGCACGAACCAGGTCTTCGACTGGAGCGCCGAGGCAGCCGAGGCCGGGGCCGACTCCGAGCCCGTCTCCTGGCGTGGCCCGAACCTGGTCCTCGACGACGGTGGCGACGCGACCATGCTCGTGCACACCGGCGCGGACGCGGAAGCCGCCGGCCGGGTCCCGGACGCCGGCCCCGACGCCAGCGCCGAGTGGGAGATCGTGCTGGCCACGGTCGCGTCCTCGCTCGAGCAGTCCGGCGACCGCTGGACCCGGATCGCCGCGGACATCGAGGGCGTCACCGAGGAGACCACCACCGGCGTCCACCGCCTGTACGAGCTGGCGCGCGCCGGCGGGCTGCGGTTCCCGGCGATCAACGTCAACGACTCGGTCACCAAGTCGAAGTTCGACAACAAGTACGGCATCCGCCACTCGCTGCCGGACGGCCTGAACCGGGCCACCGACGTCCTGATCGGCGGCAAGGTCGCGTTCGTCGTCGGCTACGGCGACGTCGGCAAGGGCGCGGCCGAGGCGCTCCGTGGTCAGGGCGCCCGTGTCATCGTCAGCGAGGTCGACCCGATCTGCGCGCTCCAGGCGGCGATGGACGGCTACCAGGTCGCCCGTCTGCAGGACGTCGCGGCCCAGGTGGACATCGTCGTCACCTGCACCGGCAACCTCGGGGTGGTCGGCGTGGACGACATGCTCGCGCTGAAGCACCTGGCGATCGTGGCGAACGTCGGGCACTTCGACAACGAGATCGACATGACCGGCCTCGAGTCGATGCCCGGCGCCGAGAAGGTCGAGATCAAGCCGCAGGTGCACGAGTGGCGTCTGCCCAACGGCCGCTCGATCCTGGTGCTCAGCGAAGGCCGCTTGATGAACCTCGGCAACGCCACCGGTCACCCGTCCTTCGTGATGAGCAACTCGTTCACGAACCAGGTGCTCGCGCAGATCGAACTGCACACCCGGCTCGAGCAGTACCCGGTCGGCGTCCACGTGCTGCCGAAGCACCTCGACGAGAAGGTCGCCCGGCTGCACCTGGAGGCCCTCGGGGTCCGGCTCACCGAACTCCGGCCGGAGCAGGCGGCGTACATCGGCGTCCCGGTCGAGGGCCCGTACAAGTCGGAGCAGTACCGCTACTGAGCCCTGGTGCCGGGGCAGCGTCCGTCGGGGTCCTCAGCGCGGGAAGCCCGGCGGACGCGCCCCCGCGAGCGTGCTCGCCCGCTCGAGGGTGCGCGCCCGGCCGGTGAACGCCCGTAGGTCACGCGCTCGGCGCAGCGCGACCACCCCGGCCAGGAACTCCTCGGCCGGGACCGGCGGCACCGGCTGCGCGTACTCGGCGACCTCGGCCGCCAGGGAACGCGCCACCTCGGCGCGGAGTCCGGGCTGCACCGAGGCCGCGCCCCGGAAGAACGCTGCGATGCGGTTCTCGAGCCGTTGCGGCAGCCGACGGACGTCCGCGACGCCGGCCCACCCGATGAGTGACGGTGGCAGCGTCACGACCGGGTCGACCGACCGGCGCAGTCGCTCGTGCTGCACGACGGTACCCGCGAGCAGGTCGCCCAGGCGTCGAGGGCGGGAGCCGAACAGTGCGACGACCAGGGCGAGGGAGCCCACCGTGAGCCAGAGTTCCAGCAGTCCGACGAGGGCCCGGGTGAACGCGTGCCGGAACGACACCGCGCCGCCGTCGACCCGGACCACCCGGGTCCCGAGGGCGTACCGACCGACGCTCCGGCCTCGGGTGACGGTCTCGACGGCCGCCGGGACGAGCACGAAGACGACGACCACCACGACGATCTGCGCCGCGGCGGACCAGCCGCTGTCGACCCCGGTCGGCCAGACCCGGGACATGCCGATGAGGAGCATCACGAGGAGCACCACGAGGCACATCGCGTCGAGCAGTGCGGCGGCTCCCCGCAGGACGATGCTCGCCGGCACGACGTCGAGCGCGACGGCCTCACCGACGACGAGCGCGTCATCGGTGTCGTCCAGGGCGCGGACGAAGCGGCGGTCCGCGAGGTCCCGGGGCGTGGCGCGCTTCGGCATGGGATCATTCTGTCGGAACAGGACCACGAGCGGTCGTGGACCCGGAGCGTGGCTCCGACCAGCACGAGGGGGAGCGCATGGACCTGGACGCCTACTCCGAGGTGCATCGCGCTCGGTGGGACGAGCTCGACCGGCTCGCCCGACGCCGCCCCACCTCGGGTGACGACGTCGATCGCATGCTCACCGACTACCGAGCGGCCGCGACGGACCTCGCCCGCATCCGGCAGGTGTCACCGCGCTCCGCGACCGGTGACCGGCTCTCGCTGACCCTCCACCGAGCCCGCCTGCGGTTCACGGGGACGCCGGTCGATCCCGTCACCGCCGTCGTCCGGTTCTTCGCCCTCCAGCTGCCCGCCGCGCTGTACCGGATCCGGTGGGTGACGATCTGGGTCGCGGTCGCCACGATCGTCATCGCCGCCGTCACGGCCGTGTGGATCGCGTCGACGCCGGGCGCGGTCGACACGTTCGGGACGGACTCGGCACTCCGGCAGTACGCCACCCAGGACTTCGTCGACTACTACTCCGACCACGGGCTCGGAGCGTTCACCGCGCAGGTGTGGACGAACAACGCCTACATCGCCGCGAGCATGGTGGCGTTCGGCATCACCGGGCTCTTCGTGCCGTACTCGATCGTGCAGAACGCGATGAGCCTCGGTGTCTCGGCGTCGATCATGCACTCGCAGGGTCGGCTCGGGGACTTCTTCCTCTACATCGCCCCGCACGGGCAGCTCGAGCTGTACTCGATCTTCCTGGCGGGTGGGGCCGGGCTGATGATCGCGTGGTCGTGGATCGCCCCGGGGCACCGGACCCGGGCGCAGGCGCTGGCCGAGGACGGTCGAGCGCTCATCACGGTCGCGATCGGCCTCGTGCTCACCCTGCTCATGTCCGGCATCGTCGAGGGGACCGTCACCCGGCAGGACTGGCCGTGGCCGGTGAAGATCGGCATCGGCACGGTGGCGCTCGCCCTGGTCCTCGGCTACCAGTGGGGCGTCGGCGGGCGAGCACACCGGGCGGGGGAGCGTGGCGACGTCGACGAGTTCGAGCGGGGAGCCACCGAGATCGTCGCCGGCTGACCCGGCGCGACCACCCGGGTGTCGCAGCGTCGGGGTGTCGCAGCGTCTCGGTGTGGCAGCGTCCCGGACGGGCCGGTCAGAGCCTCCCGGCCGTCTTCGCGCGCAGGTAGGCGTCGGCCGTCCGCGGCGGGACCTCCTCGGGCAGACCCCGGACCACCTCGGCGCCGGCACGGCGGGCGACGTCGGCGACCCCGTCGGCGTCGAGCAGCGACCGTTCCGCGGCGGCCCGCCGGTACACGTCCACGGACCCGTTCGCGGACCCGGCGCCGGACAGGAGGCCCGCCGCGCTGCCCCGGCTGCCGTCGGCGACCGCCATCCGCACCACCGCGGGGTCCTCGACGCTCGTCACGACGACCGCGTGCCGACGCGCGAGCGCGGGCAGGACCGTGAGGAGGTCACCGGAGGCACCCACGGAGTCGAGGCTGGTCGCGAGCACCACGAGCGCGCGCTGCGTGGTCACGGCGTCGACGATCCCGGGCACCGCGGCCCAGTCGGTCGGCCGGAGCTCGGGTTCGGCCAGGGCGAGGGCCTCGCCGAACCGCTGCACCACGTCCGAGCGAGTCGCGCTGAGCACTCGTCCGCGCACGGCGTCGTCGAGCACGACGAGGTCGACCCGGTCCCCGGCGGCCGCTGCGAGGGCGCCGACGAGCAGCGCAGTCTCGATCGCGGTGTCCAGGCGGGGCTCGTCGTCGACCCGCCCGGCACCGGCGCGTCCGGCGTCGACGACCACGACGACACGCCGGTCGCGCTCGGGTCGCCAGGTGCGGACGACCAGGTCCTGGCGGCGGGCGGTGGCACGCCAGTCGATCGACCGGACGTCGTCGCCGCGCACGTAGTCACGGAGCGAGTCGAACTCGGTGCCGTGTCCGCGGAGCTGCAGCGTGGTCTCGCCGTCGAGTTCGCGGAGTCGGGCGAGCCGGGACGGCAGGTGTCGGCGTGACCGGAACGGCGGGGTGACGACGAGTTCGGCCGGGGCGGGGACGACGCGTTGCCGGGCGACGAGGCCGAGCGGACCGGAGGCCCGGATCGCGATGCCGGTGGTGGTCCGCCGTCCGCGCCGGAACGGGGTGAAGCGCATCCGCGCGGTGCGTCGTTCACCGGCCGGCACCGTCAGTCGCACGCGTCGCGGCTCCTGGCCGGCGGAGGGCTCCCACATGTCCCGGACCAGGGCACGCAGGACCCGTCGGCCGTCGTTGGCGAGGACGAGCGTCCCGTCGGCTCCGGTGTCCCGACGGGCCAGCCGCGGCATCCGGCGTTCGACCCGGACCTGGCGCAGGTCCGCCGCGAGCAGCAGGTCGACGGCACTCGCGACGACCAGCAACCCGATCCACGCCGACGCACCCCACCCACTGCCGAGCAGCACCGTGGGGACGACGGCGACCGCCAGGAGCGCGACGAACCGGCCGGAGAGCGCCACTAGATCGGTACCCGGACCTGTTCGAGGACCTGCTGGAGCACCCCGTCCGCGCCGACGCCCTCGAGTTCGGCGTCGGCGGCGATCCGGAGGCGGTGTCGCCACACGGGCAGCAGCATCGCCTGGACGTGGTCGGGCGTGATGGCGTCGTAGCCGGTCAGCCAGGCCCACGCCTTCGCCGCGGCGAGCAGGGCCGTGGAACCGCGGGGGCTGACGCCGATGCGGACGGACGGCGCCTGGCGGGTGGCACGGGCCAGGTCCACGACGTACGCGAGCACGTCGTCGCGGGCGCCGACCGCCCGGACCGCGCGCTGTGCGGCCCGGACCTCGTCGACGCCGACCACGGGCACGATTCCCGCCGAGCGCACGTCGCGCGGCACGAACCCGTCGGCGTGCCGTCGGAGGACCTGCCACTCGACCTCGCGCGGCGGCAGGTCGAGCGTCAGCTTCATGAGGAACCGGTCGAGCTGCGCCTCGGGGAGCGTGTAGGTGCCCTCGAACTCGATGGGGTTCATCGTCGCCGCGACGAAGAACGGGTCGGGCAGCATCCGGGCGGCGCCGTCGACGCTGACCTGCCGTTCCTCCATCGCCTCGAGCAGCGCGGACTGCGTCTTCGGCGGCGTCCGGTTCACCTCGTCGGCGAGCAGCACGTTGGTGAACACCGGTCCTTCGCGGAACGGGAACGTGCCCGTCGAGGCGTCGTACACGAGCGAGCCGGTGACGTCCCCGGGCATCAGGTCGGGTGTGAACTGGATGCGCTTGGTGTCGAGTGACATCGCGGCGGCCAGGCTCCGGACGAGCAGGGTCTTCGCGACCCCCGGGACGCCCTCGAGCAGCACGTGGCCCTGGGCGAGCAGGCCGACGATCATGCCGGAGACGGCGCCCTCCTGTCCGACGACGGCCTTGCCGACCTCGGCGCGGACGCGGGCGACCGCCTCGCGGAGCGGATCGGTGCCAGGGGTCGGTCCGGCGGAGCGCCCGGAGGGCGTGGTGGTGGGCAGGTCGGTCACGATCGTCCTCCTGGTCGTGTGCGGGTGGTCGCCGTCGTCGGTCCGGCGGGCGACCCGGTCGGGCCGGTCGGTCGCGTCGGTCGCGTCGGCGGCTCGTCCGGGGCAGGTCGGGAGGCCCGTCCCACGTCCCCGGAGCGTGCGCGGTGGACCGCGTGCTCGAGTTCGTCCAGGGCAGCTGCTCCCTCGACGAGGGCCCGGTCGTCGCCGGTGGTCCCACCGACGAGCACGGCACCGACCTCGGCGGCGGAGCGTCCCGTCACCGCGGCGGCCCGCCGGACGACCTCGTCGACGTGCGCCGACCGGGGCAGTCCGAGGCTCCGTCCGATCCGCCGGAGTGCCGCGAGCCGGAGGGTGTCGAGCGCGTGGGTCCGGTCGCGGACGCGGGCGTAGAGCCGGGCGCGCCCCTCGGTGGTCTCGGCGGCACGCACCACGACGGGCAGGCGTTCGACGACCAGGGGGCCGAGTCGACGCCCGCGCCAGGACGCGGCGGCGACGGCGACCAGCCCGAGGACGGCGAGGGCAGTCGGCACCCAGGGCGGTGCGAGGTCGCCGAGGGACGGCGCGGCATCGGTGCCGTCCGGGGTGGGGACGTACCAGATCAGGCGGTCACCACTGCCGAGCAGCCCGAGTGCGAGGGCGGCGTTGCCCGCGCGGGTGACGGTGTCGTTGCGGAGGACACCGGTCGTGCCGAGCACCGTGACCCGGCCGTCCTCCGTGTCGGCGCGGAGGAGCCCCCAGCGGGTGTCGGCGCCGGAGCCGGACGGGGCGCAGCGCTGCACGTCGGCATCGTCCGTGTCGTAGGTCGCACCGACGACGGTGACGGAACCCGCGGCCCGCGCGGCCGGGATCGGGCAGGTCGTCGTCGCCGCCACGCGGGTCGACGAGGTGCTGCCGGCCGGACGTGCGTCGACGCCGAACGACTCGAGGACCCCGGGGTCGTCCGTCACGAGGACCACGTCGCCGACGGTCCGCGCGAGGCGCCGGGCGACACCGCGGTCGAGCACGCCGGCGGAGTCGTCCACCAGGACCGTGGCATCCGTCCCGACCTCGACGGCGTCCGCGTCGTGGACCACGTCGACCGTGGTGCCCTGCTGTCCGAGGACCTCGACCAACGCGCGCGAACCGCTCGCCGAGGTGGAGGTCGGGTCGAGCGGGACGTCCCGCTGGCGGCCGTCCCGGCCGACCGCGGCGGTCAGGGCAGCGAGCAGGAGGCCGACGACGACGACCACGACCCAGGTGACGATCCGGACGCCGCGGTCCGAGGGACCCGGCCCCCCGGACTCCGTGGCGGACGTGGTCGTGTCCCGACCCGACGGGCCCACCCGTGCCGACGTCGTCGCGGAGCTCATGCCGGGACCGCCGGCCGGTCCGCGGGGAGGGGCCGGGCCTGTCGGACGGCACGTTCGGTCTCGAGCACGCGACGTGCGGCGGACTCGTCGGCCTCGACCCCCAGGTAGCGGACGGCGTCGAACGCGTCGGAGGCACCGCGCAGCAGGTCAGCGAGCTGCGGGAAGGGCACCGTGGCGCGGTCGGCGATGGCCCGGGCGGTCGCTCCGGGCACCACGACGACCAGGTCCCGTTCGCCGAGACCGCGGGCGAGGGCGCGGTAGCCCTCGAGGACCGCGGTCGCCCAGTCGCCGGAGCGGAAGGCGTCGTCCGCGGCTGCGGACACGGCCCGCGCGGACCGGAGGTCGTCGTCGTCGAAGACACCGCCGAGGGCACCCGGACGGACACGCGCACGGCGGCGGGGGAGACCCCGGGTGACGACGACCCGGACGACCACGGCGACGAGCACGACGATCGCGATGACGAGCAGGGTGCGCCCGAAGCCGGTGGAGCCGACGCCGTCCGGGGCGAGCGAACCGAGCCAGTCGAGGAACGACCGCGAGGCCCGGTCCCACCAGGTCTCCTGTGCGCCCTGGTAGTCACGGTGGGCGAGCTCCCGCTCGAGCAGTCGGCGTGCCTCCTCGGGACCGGGGGTGCTCACCCGCGGCCGTCCTGCTGGTCGGGCTGGTCGTGCTGGTCGTGCTGATCCGGCCGCTCCGGGGCCCAGGGCTGTTGCGGCTGCCAGGGCTGTTGCGACTGCCAGGGCTGTTGCTGCGGCCAGGGCTGTTGCGGCTGCTGCTGCGGCCAGCCCTGTTGCTGCGGCTGCCACGGCTGTTGCGGCGCCCACGGCTGCTGCGGCGACCAGGGAGCGCCCGGCGTCCAGGACGGCCGCGCCACCGGTGCGTGCGGTGCGAACGGGTCCGCGGGGTGACCGGTGTCCACGTGGGAGGCGATGCGCTGGTCGAGCGCCTCGGTGCGGATGCGTCGGTCGATCGCCAGGAAGGTCACGATGGAGGCGCTCAGCACGTCCGTCACGCACTGCACCGCGATCACGAGCAGGCTGCCGACGACCAGGGCCACGACGCCGCCGACCGAGGGTGCCGCACCGGTCGCCGCGGTCTGTCCGAGCGGGTCGAACACACCGGAGAACAGGGTGAGTCCGATGGTGAGCGGGATGCTGGCGATGCTCGCAGCGACGCCGAGCACGACCTGCACGAGCAGCAGGATGCCGAACGTGCGCCAGAACGCGCCGCGGGTGAGGCGCCACGACTGCCCTGCCGCCGAGAAGACGCTGCGACCCTCGAGTGCGATCGTCGGCACCGTGAAGGCGAAGCGGGTGACCAGGAAGGCGATGAGCACCAGGAAGCCGAGGACCATCAGGAAGACCGCCAGCACGAACCAGCCCGCCGAGCTGTCCCCGGCGGCCAGGGCGGCGACGAACGCGATCACGACGACGACGAAGACGACGGCGACCACGAACCCGGCGGCGAGCTGCAGCAGGATCCACCCGATGACCGACCCGCGACGACCGGCGAGCAGGGACCACAGCCCGCGGAACGTCCCGCGGCGTCCGAGCACCCGCTGCCCGGTGTCGACCGCGACCGGGGCGACGAGGAACCCGCGTGCCAGGTAACTGAGGAACGGCAGGCCGATCGCCAGCACCGCGTACAGGGTCACGGTCCCGGCGATGATGCTGTCCGCGTCCCCCCGACCGCCGCCGTCGACCGCGGACAGGACACGGCTCTGCAGGACCCGCTGGCCGACCGCCGACCCGAGGGTGGCCAGGAGCCCGAGGACCCCGGAGAGCAGGACGGCCCAGAGCAGCAGCACGCGCGCGTTGCGCCGGAAGACCGTGAAGGCGCCGGCCAGCACGTCGCCCAGACCGAGCGGCCGCAGCGGGATCACCGGACGGGACGCGGGCGGCAGTGGAGCCGGCCCGCCGGTGCGCGGAGCGGATGTGCCGGGGGCGGGCGTGCCTCCCGGCTGGCCGGAACCCACCCACTGCGTCGGCTGCTGCTGCGGGCCGTTCGACCCGTGCTGCGGCTGGTCCGTCCCCGGGACCTGCCATCCGTCGTCGACCATCGACCCGCCCCCTCGCCTGGCCGCTGCCGGAACGCGCGACCGTGTCCATCCTGTCGGAAAACCTGCGGTGACGGGGCCTCGGCTATCGTGAGCGGAGAGTACCCGTCCCTGGGTGCCCCACCCTGCCCTCCGGAGTCCGCATCCCATGACACCGCGCATCCTCGTCGTCGACGACGACCAGGCCCTCGCCGAGATGATCGGCATCGTCCTCCGTTCGGAGGGCTACGAGCCCGACTTCAGCGCGGACGGCAACGACGCGGTCGAGGCCTTCCACGCCACGAAGCCGGACCTCGTGCTGCTCGACGTCATGCTTCCGGGCATCGACGGCATCGAGGTGTGCCGTCGCATCCGGGCCGAGAGCGGCACGCCGATCATCATGCTCACCGCCAAGGGCGACACCGCGGACGTCGTCGCGGGACTCGAGAACGGCGCCGACGACTACGTCGTCAAGCCCTTCAACCCGAAGGAGCTCGTCGCCCGGATCCGGACCCGCCTGCGGCCGACCGCCACCGACGCGACCGTCCTGCACGTCGGCGACCTGGTCGTCGACGTCCCCGGACACGAGGTCCGCCGCGGTGACGCGGCCATCGCCCTCACGCCGCTCGAGTTCGACCTGCTCCGTGCGCTCGCCGAGAAGCCCAGCCAGGTGTTCACCCGCGAGATGCTCCTCGAACAGGTCTGGGGCTACCACTACAAGGCGGACACCCGCCTGGTGAACGTGCACGTGCAGCGCCTCCGCGCCAAGATCGAGCACGACCCGGACAACCCCCGCATCGTGACCACCGTCCGCGGGGTCGGGTACCGGGCCGGCGCGCAGAGCTGACGGGCGTGACGTCCTCGTCGGCCCCGGCGCCGTTCCGCCGGGTGCGCCGGCGGGTCCGCACCTGGCTCCGCCGGATCTGGCGCGGGATCGCGTACCTCTGGCGTCGTTCGCTGATGGTCCGCTCGGCCGCGATCACGGTGGCGACCACGGGACTCGCCGTCGCCGTGATCGGCACCGCCGTCATGGTGAGCATCTCGAACAACGTGTACGCGCAGCGCCGCGACCAGATCGAGGCCGAGTCGGCCCGGGCGACCATCGTGGCGCAGAACATCTTCGACGCCGCCACCGCGGCCGAGGACAACAACCAGACCGAACTGGAGTCGCTGCAGAGCGAGGCGCAGAACGCGATCCTCTCGAACACCACCAGTCCGGGCGGGACGAGCATCGCGATCGAGCGCACACCCGGAGCCCGGACACCGCAGATCCTGCAGAACGTCGCCAGCACCGGGTTCCCGGACTCCGTGATCACGGACGACCTGCGGAAACGGGTGGCCGCCGACACCGGGGAGCTCAGTCTGCAACCCGTCCGGCTGGAGGGGCCGGACGGCCGCGGACCGGGGCTCGCCGTCGGGTCCACACTGCAGATCCCGAGCGCCGGCCAGTACGAGCTGTACATCGTGTACGACCTGTCCGATGCGCAGCAGACGCTGGACTTCGTGTCCCAGACCCTCTCGATCGGCGGTGTCGCCCTCATCGTGCTCATCGCGCTGGTCACCTCGCTCGTGGTGCGCCTGGTCGTCGTCCCCATCCGCGGCGCTGCCGAGACCAGCCGCAAGATCGCCGCCGGCCGTCTCGATGAACGCATCCCGGTCCGGGGCGAGGACGACATCGCCACCCTCGCCCGGAGCTTCAACGACATGGCGGACGCCGTCAGCCGCCAGATCACCCAGCTGGCCGAGCTCTCGCGCGTCCAGCAGCGGTTCGTGTCCGACGTCTCCCACGAGCTCCGGACGCCCCTCACCACGATCCGCCTCGCCGGGGACCTGCTCTTCGACGCCCGGCACGCCTTCGAACCCTCCGTCGCCCGGTCCGCGGAACTGCTGCACGCCCAGGTCGACCGGTTCGAGCTGCTGCTCGCGGACCTGCTCGAGATCTCCCGGTACGACGCCCAGGCCGTCGAACTCGAGACCGAACCCGTCGTCCCCGCGGCGCTCGCGGCCGACATCGTCGAGGAGTTCCGCCCCCTGGCCGACCGCGCCGGCATCGAGCTGCGCCTGGCCACCCCGGGCGGACACACCACCATGCAGCTCGACGCCCGCCGGATCCGCCGGGTGCTCCGGAACCTCGTCGGCAACGCCATCGAGCACGGTGACGGCCGACCCGTCGACGTCGTGGTCGACAGCGACTCCCGCTCCGTCGCCATCGCGGTGCGCGACCGTGGCGTCGGGATGCCGGCCGAGGACACCGCCCGGGTGTTCGACCGCTTCTGGCGTGCCGACCCCAGCCGCAAGCGCACCATCGGCGGCACCGGACTCGGGCTCGCCATCAGCCTCGGCGACGCCCAGCTGCACGGCGGCCGAATCGACGTGTGGTCACGACCGGGCGAGGGTTCCGCGTTCGTGCTCACCCTGCCGCGTCGGAGCAGCGAGACCCCGCAGACGTCGGCGATCCCGCTGCCCGCGCTCGACGAGTCCTACGCGGGACCGACCGGAACGGAGGACCCGGCATGACCCGGACGGACCGACCGACCCACCGTGCGCGCCTCCGGCTGGTGCTCACCGCCGCGCTCGCCGCCGTGACGCTGCTCGGCGCCACCGCCTGCGCGGCGATCCCCACCGGTGGTCCCGTGCGCTCCGGGCAGTCGATCACCGACGAGTCGCCCACCGGCGGTGTGGACTACCGTCCGACCGGCCCCGAGGACGGGGCGAACCAGACCGACCTGCTGACGCAGTTCATCGACGCCGCCACCGGTGCGCAGAACGACTACGCCGTCGCCCGCGAGTTCCTCAGCAGCGGCTTCTCGCAGAAGTGGAACCCGCGGCAGGGCGTCACCATCCGGCAGGGCGACGGTCAGGTCGAACGCGTCGGCGACCAGGAACTCACCTACACGCTCACCGCGAGTGCCTCGGTGGACGCCGACGGCGAGTACACCCAGGCGGTCCGCCCGACGTCCTCGACGCTGACGTTCCAGTTCGTCCGCGAGGACGGCCAGTGGCGCATCGCCTACGCCCCCGACGGCATCATCCTGTCGCCCGTCAACTTCACCTCGGTGTTCCAGCCGCACGCGCTGTACTTCTACGACCCCACCTACCGGTTCCTCGTCCCGGACGAGCGCTGGTTCCTGGCCCGCTCCTCCACCAGCACACGCATCGTGAGCGCCCTGCTCGCCGGGCCCGCAGAGTGGCTCGAGGGCTCGGTCGTCTCGTCGTTCCCCGAGGGGACCCAGCTCTCCCTGAACGCCGTCACGATCGAGAGCGGCAGCGCGCAGGTCGACCTGTCGAGCGAGGCGCTCCGGGCGAACACGGTCGAGAAGGTCCGGATGCGCGAACAGCTCACCGACTCGCTCTCCTCGGTCGCCACGATCTCCTCGGTCGACCTCACCGTCGAGGGCGTCGCCCTGCCCCTGCCCGACTCCAGCGGCACGAGTGCCCAGCGGAACCCCGACGTCGACGCCCGACCCCTCGTCGTCCAGGACCGCGTCGCGGGGTACGCCACACCGGGCACCGGGGACGTCACCGCGCTCGGCGGCGGACTGAGCGACCGGATCGCCGGCCTCGACCCGAACTCGCTCGCCCTCTCCGCATCCGGCACGGCCGCAGCCGTCGGCAACGACGACGGTGTGTTCGTGGTCCGGTCCGGCAAGGACCCGCTGCGCATCGACACCCGCGAGGACCTCGTGCCACCGAGCATCGACGACCAGGGCTTCGTCTGGGTCGCGCAGCAGTCGGACACCCGGTCGATCACGGCGTACGGGCTGGGCGGCGACCCGCACACCGTCACCTCGACCCTCCCCGAGGGCCGGCTGGTGTCGTTCCAGGTGTCCCGGGACTCGACCCGGGCCCTGGCACTCCTCGACACCGACGACGGTGCCGCGCTCTACGTCGTCGCGATCACGCGCGGCTCCGACCGTGCGCCGACCTCGCTCGGCCCGCCCGTCCGCGTGCAGGCCGCCGACGGTGACCCCGTCGGAGCCGCCTGGGTCGACGAGCTCGATGTCGCCTCGGTCGGACGCACGACGGCCGGCTCGAGCATCGTCCGCACCACCGTCGGCGGGCAGTGGGACACCCTCGCGAAGCCGGACGGCCGCGCGACGGCGATCGCCGGGGGGAGCGGCAGTGCGCTGTTGCTCCGGATGTCCGACGGGTCGGTGCTGCAGTCGACCGGCGCCGGGTGGGACACCACCGGCGTCGAGGCGTCGGTGCTCGGCGTGCAGCGCTGACCGGGGGCTCTCCCTCCACATCCGGGCCGGACGGGAGGCCCATCCACAGTCCGCCCCGTCGGCCCACCCCCGACGGTCCCCACCCGGGACCATCGGGTCATGCCAACGCCCCAGACCCAGTCGGTCGTCCTCCCGTCCGCGGTCCCGCTCGCCGACACCGCACCTGCCGCGACTCCACGCCCCGCGACTCCACGTGCCGCGGCTGCGCGTGCTGCAACTCCAGCGGGCGGCCGTGATCGTCCCTGGGCCGACGCCGCTGCTGCGGTCCTCGCGCTCGTGCTGCCCGTCGCCTGCGTCGGCTGCGGCGCACCGGACCGTGCGCTGTGCCGCGCCTGCCGGTCCGTCCTCGACGCCCTGCCCGGTCGCACCCGACTCGTCGCCGGCGTCCGGCTCGACGCCGCCCACGAGTACGACGGCCTCGTCCGGACCCTGGTGCTCGAGTGGAAGCTGCGCGGGCGCGTGGACGTCGTCAGTGGGCTCACCCGGCGCACCGCGGACCTCGTCCGGGCGGCGCTCGCGGCGGCCCCGGTCGGCGCACTGGTGCTCCGCGTGCCGCCGTCATCGCGGGGACACCGGCGGCGCGGGTTCGACCCTGTCGTGACGGTCCTCCGTCGAGCGGGCGTCCGACGTGCACGGGCCCTGCGGCGGGTCCCGGTACCGCAGGCTGGCCCCGGTTCCGACTCCGGCCCCGGTCCGGACGCCGGCCGCGGGTCGGCGGGCGTCCGGACGGACGGCCGCGGGCAGAAGGAGCGCACCGCCGTCGAGCGGGTCGCGGCCACCGTCGGGTCCCTCGTCGCCGATGGTGTGGCTGACCGCGACGTCGTGCTCGTGGACGACGTCGTCACCACCGGCGTCACGATGGCCGAGGCGGTCCGCGCCGTCCGCGGTGCCGGTGGCCGGGTCGTCCGGTGCGTGGCCGTCGCCACCGTGGAGGTCTGAACCGTGCGCGGCGGGCGCGGCAGGGCGGACATGGACATCGGCTGGGCATCAGGTGGAGGTCTCCGGCACGCGGGCCAGCTCGGGCACGGGCGGAGCCAGCAGGGTCTAGCCTCGCGGCAAGGCGTTGGTGTTCGCCGGACGGAGGCGAACCGCCGAGTGTGGATGGGAGCCGCCATGGACGTGACGATCACGGGCCGCAACGTCGGGGTCACCGACCGATTCCGGGCCTACGTGGAGCAGAAGTCCGAGAAGATCGACGTGCTCGCCGACCGGGCCCTCGCCTTCGAGGTGCGGGTGAGCCGGCACCACGAGAAGAGCAGCGGAGCGCAGGGCGAGGACCGCGTCGAACTGACCCTCATCGGACCCGGGCCGCTCGTCCGGGCCGAATCGGCCGCGTCGGACAAGTACGCGGCCTTCGACCTGGCGTTCGCGCGCATCGCCGAGCGCCTGCGCCGAGCACGCGACCGCAAGAAGGTGCACCGGGGCCGTCACCGTCCGACGTCCGTGGCCGAGGCCTCGGGCGCCGCGTTCGAGGGCATGGGTGTGGAGCCCGCCGACGGCAAGCTCATCGAGGAGGTCGCCACCGGTGCCGTCCCCGTGGTCGACGCCGACCAGGGAGCCGGCCGTGAAGAAGAGGACGCCGCGTACTCGCCGGTCGTCATCCGGCAGAAGGTCTTCGAAGCCGCACCGATGACGGTCGACGACGCGCTGTACCACATGGAGCTCGTCGGACACGACTTCTACCTGTTCGTCGACTCCGAGACCCACCGGCCGAGCGTCGTGTACCGCCGGAAGGGCTGGGACTACGGCGTCATCGGCATCGACGAGAACCCGGGCGCCGACGCCCGGGGGAGCGAGCACGTCCTCGTCGAGGAGTCCGCGCCCGCGACCGCGTAGTCGACGCGACGCACCACCTCCGAGTGCGCACGGTCCCGTCCGGGGTCGTGCGCACTCGTGCTGCTCCCAGCGCCGGACCCCGGCGGGTTGCTAGCATGACTGGCTGATCGGGCGCGTCGACCGCGCACGACGACTTCGTAAGGAGCTCACGTGGCAAACGTGCTGGAGAAGGTCCTCCGCATCGGTGAAGGGCGGACCCTCCGTCGGCTGAAGGCGTACGCCTCGGCGATCAACGACCTCGAGGACGACTTCGCGAGCCTCACCGACGAGGAACTCCACGAGGAGACGACGGAGCTCCGCGAGCGGTACGCCAACGGCGAGACGCTCGACGACCTCCTGCCGGAGGCGTTCGCCGCCGTCCGCGAGGCATCGAAGCGCACCCTCGGCATGCGGCACTTCGACGTGCAGCTCATGGGCGGCGCGGCCCTGCACCTCGGCAACATCGCCGAGATGAAGACCGGTGAGGGCAAGACCCTGGTCGCGACGACCGCCGCCTACCTGAACGCGATCCCGTCGCGCGGTGTGCACGTGATCACGGTCAACGACTTCCTCGCGTCGTACCAGTCCGAGCTCATGGGTCGTGTGTTCCGCGCCCTCGGCATGACGACCGGCTGCATCATCGCCGGGCAGTCCCCGGTCGAGCGTCGCGAGCAGTACGCCGCGGACATCACGTACGGCACGAACAACGAGTTCGGCTTCGACTACCTCCGCGACAACATGGCGTGGCAGGCGTCGGACATGGTCCAGCGCGGCCACTTCTTCGCCGTGGTGGACGAGGTCGACTCGATCCTCATCGACGAGGCCCGCACGCCGCTCATCATCTCCGGCCCGTCCTCGGGTGAGGCGAACCGGTGGTTCACCGAGTTCGCGTCCATCGCCACCCGCCTCACCCCGGGCGAGGACTACGAGGTCGACGAGAAGAAGCGCACCGTCGGTGTCCTCGAACCCGGCATCGAGAAGGTCGAGGACTACCTCGGCATCGACAACCTGTACGAGTCGGCGAACACCCCGCTGATCTCCTTCCTCAACAACTCGATCAAGGCCGCGGCCCTGTTCAAGCGCGACAAGGACTACGTCGTGATGAACGGCGAGGTGCTCATCGTCGACGAGCACACCGGCCGCATCCTGATGGGGCGTCGCTACAACGAGGGCATCCACCAGGCGATCGAGGCGAAGGAGGGCGTCGAGGTCAAGGCCGAGAACCAGACCCTCGCCACCATCACGCTGCAGAACTACTTCCGTCTGTACCAGAAGCTCTCGGGCATGACCGGTACCGCGGAGACCGAAGCGGCCGAGTTCATGTCGACCTACAAGCTCGGCGTGGTCCCGATCCCGACGAACCGGCCGATGCAGCGCATCGACCAGACCGACCTCGTCTACAAGAACGAGCAGGCCAAGTTCGAGCAGGTCGCGAACGACATCGAAGAGCGCCACCACAAGGGCCAGCCGGTCCTCGTCGGCACCACGAGCGTCGAGAAGTCTGAGTACCTGTCGAAGCTGCTCGCCAAGAAGGGCGTCAAGCACGAGGTCCTCAACGCGAAGAACCACGCCCGTGAAGCCGCGATCGTCGCCCAGGCCGGTCGTGCCGGCGCCGTGACGGTCGCCACGAACATGGCCGGCCGTGGTACCGACATCATGCTCGGCGGCAACGCGGAGTTCCTGGCCGTGCAGGAGATGCACGCCAAGGGTCTGTCCCCGACCGAGACCCCGGACGAGTACGAAGCCGAGTGGGACACCGTCTTCACCGCGATGAAGGCCTCGGTCGAGCAGGAGAGCGAGAAGGTCCGCGATGCCGGCGGGCTCTACGTCCTCGGCACCGAGCGTCACGAGTCCCGCCGGATCGACAACCAGCTGCGTGGTCGTTCCGGTCGTCAGGGTGACCCGGGCGAGAGCCGGTTCTACCTGTCGCTCACCGACGACCTCATGCGCCTGTTCAACTCCGGTGCTGCCGAGAGCCTGATGGGCCGCGGCAACGTCCCGGATGACCTGGCCATCGAGAACAAGCTGGTCGGTCGCGCGATCCGTTCCGCCCAGTCGCAGGTCGAGGGCCGCAACGCCGAGATCCGCAAGAACGTCCTGAAGTACGACGACGTCCTCAACCGGCAGCGTGAAGCGATCTACAGCGACCGCCGACACATCCTCGAGGGTGACGACCTGCACGAGCGCGCGCAGTCGTTCCTCAAGAGCGTCATCGACGACGTCATCGACACCCACACCGGCGAGGGCTCCCCGGACGACTGGGACCTCGACGCCATGTGGACCGAGCTCGGCACGCTGTTCCCGATCTCGATCACCATCGACGAGGTCATCACCGAGGCCGGCTCGAAGGGCAAGGCCACGCGAGAGTTCCTGGCCCGCGAGATCCTCTCCGATGCGCAGCTCGCGTACAAGAACCGCGAAGAGGCCCTCGGGGACGAGGCGATGCGTGAACTCGAGCGTCGTGTCGTCCTCTCGGTGATCGACCGCCGTTGGCGGGACCACCTCTACGAGATGGACTACCTCAAGGATGGCATCGGCCTCCGCGCGATGGCGCAGCGCGACCCGCTGGTCGAGTACCAGCGCGAGGGCTACGCGCTGTTCCAGACGATGATGGGGCAGATCCGCGAAGAGTCGGTCGGCTTCCTCTTCAACCTCGAGGTCCAGGTGCAGTCGGACGGCGACAGCGCGGTCATCGAGGCCAAGGGCCTCGGTGAGGAAGGCGAGAACGCCGGACTCGAGTACTCCGCACCGTCGATCGACGGCGAGGTCGAGGTCCGCGACGAGGCCGGGCGCCTCGAGCAGGCCGCGACCGCTCGGGCGCAGCGCGCGCAGGCCGAGCAGGAGGAAGCCGCTGGACCGGAGAAGGGCTCGGCCTTCGGCTCGGCGGCGACCGCCTCCGGCCAGGCGGACGCGAGCAACCGCGCCGAGCGTCGGGCGGCAGCCAAGAAGGGCTGACGCTCCGCGTCGTCGTGACGGGAGGCCCGGTACCAGCTGGTACCGGGCCTCCCGTCCGTCGCCGTCGTCCGCCGTCGCGCAGTCGGTCGGCGACGATGGTCGTCAGAGCACGCCGATCGCGGTGGCCCGCCACCGCCCCCTGCGTTCCTCGAGCCGGATGGCGACCGCGCGGGCGTGACTGCGGGTGTGCACGACGACGGCGGCCTCGGCGACACCGTCCCGCGGCACGCTGACGACGACGCTGCCGACGCGGATCACCGGACGGTGCCGACGGCGGCGTGCTGCCGAGCGAGCCCGAGCAGCGACCGCAGCGCGGTGCTGGAGATGTCGTTGGACCTCCTCGGTGATCCACCGCGAGATCGTCTCGACCTCGCGCGCCCCGGTCAGGATCTCCGCCACGCAGAGCGCGAGCGATCGTGCCGTCTCCCCGGGGTCGGGCAGTTCCGGTGGCATCGTCCGCGGTGGCCCGTTCTCGTGCCGTCCACGGTGTCGCTCGTGCTCGGCGCGGTCGTCGTGCCGGCGTCCCAGCCCCCCGTCTGCGCCGTGCCCGTCCGGCTCGTCCTCGATCCGTCGTGCGTTCTCCGCCACCCCGGCCCCTTTCATCAGGCCGAGCGTATGGTTCGTGGAACATCACATACGGCCGAATGCCGTGGTCTGTGGAGAGCGCGTCCTTCTCCACAGCGGCGAGCCGAGGGTGCTCGGGGCCGCACCTAGACTGATCGGGTGTCGACCCTCAGTGACCTCGTCCTCGCGCAAGGCCGTTCCTCCGAAGCCGACGTCGAGTGGCTGCACCTGCTCGTCGGCGACTGGCAGCTGCTCGCCGACCTGTCCTTCGCGGACATGGTGCTGTGGGTGCCGACCAAGGACGACTCGACCTTCGTGGCCGTGGCGCACGCCCGCCCGTCCTCGGCGGCGACGCTGTTCTACCGCGACATCGTCGGTCAGGAGATCCGCGAAGAGTGGCGCGATCAGGTGACGCAGAGCTTCACGGGGAGTCGTGTGGTCGACTCCGCCGAGCCCGACTGGTACGAGGACACCCCGACCCGTGTCCGCGCGATCCCGGTGCTCCGGCGCCTGACCGCGAAGAGCGCGCAGACCACCGACCGCCCGATCGCGGTCGTCACGCGGCACTCGAACCAGGACGAGTCCCGGACGCCGAGCCGCCAGGAGCTCAACTTCACCGCGAGCGCGAACGACCTGTTCGGCATGATCGCCACCGGCGACTTCCCCGACCTCGGTGCCCCGGCCGGTCCGCGCCGTGGTGCGCCGCGAGCGAGTGACGGCCTGCTCCGCCTGGACACCGACGGCGTCGTGACGTTCGCCAGCCCGAACGGCCTGAGCGCGTTCAACCGGATGGGCTTCGACGGCGAACTCGAGCGCAAGTCCCTGGCCGAGGTCACGACCGAGCTCCTCGGCGCGCAGCTCGACGTCGACGAGTCCCTGCCGCTCGTCGTGACCGGCCGGGCCCCGTGGCGGGCCGACATCGAGGCGAAGGGCGTGACCGTGACGCTCCGCTCGATCCCGCTCCGCGACCACGGTGAGCGGATCGGGGCCGTCGTGCTCTGCCGAGACGTGACCGAGATGCGCCACCAGGAGCGTGAGCTCATCACGAAGGACGCGACGATCCGGGAGATCCACCACCGCGTCAAGAACAACCTGCAGACCGTCGCGTCGTTGCTCCGCATCCAGGCGCGGCGCACCCACTCCGACGAGGCGCGGACGTCGCTGCAGAACGCGATGCGCCGCGTCGCCGCGATCGCCGTCGTGCACGACACCCTGTCGACCGGACTCAGCCAGACCGTCGACTTCGACGAGGTGTTCGACTCCGTCCTCAAGCTCGTCACCGAGGTCGCCGCCTCACACAACACGACCGTGCACCCGAAGAAGACGGGGGAGTTCGGCGTCCTCCCGTCCGAGGCGGCCACCCCGCTCGCGCTCGGGCTGACCGAACTCGTCACGAACGCGGTCGAGCACGGGCTCGACGGCCGCGACGGCGAGGTCGAGATCGTCGCGAACCGCTCGGACGACCACCTCGAGATCCAGGTGCGCGACAACGGCGTGGGCCTGCCCGAGGGCAAGGTCGGCTCGGGGCTCGGCACCCAGATCGTCCGCACGCTCATCCAGGGCGAGCTCGGCGGCACGATCGACTGGCACACGCTGACCGGCAGCGGCACCGAGGTCACCATCTCGATCCCGTTCCGCTGGCTCACCGCGGGCACCGCCGCCTGATCCCGACGTACGCCGGTGTCCGGCTGACGCGGCACCGCACACGACGACGCCCGCCGGCCCCGAGGGGCACGGCGGGCGTCGAACGGTCTGTCGGTCCTGCTGCGTCAGGAGGCTCGGCGGGCGCGGGCGGCGCGGCGCTTGAGCGCGCGACGCTCGTCCTCGCTGAGGCCACCCCAGACACCGGAGTCCTGGTTGTTCTCGAGTGCGTACTGCAGGCACATCTCGGTCACGGTGCAGCGAGCACACACCGACTTGGCCTTCTCGATCTGGTCGACGGCTGGGCCGGTGTTCCCGACGGGGAAGAAGAGCTCGGGGTCCGCGGTGAGGCAGGCTGCCTGGTCACGCCAATCCATGTGGTGGTGCTCCTTGCGTTAGATGCTCGAACGGCAGGCCGGGGCCGTGACTCGGGGGATCGGGACTCTGCACATGCTCATGTGACGTACGGGAGGCTTCCTGTGGGGAGGAGCCCGCTCGGGGAGAGTTCGACGCCCGCAGAACGCTCGGGGGAGGAGCGTCGAACCACGGGAGACGCACACCACATCGTGCCGTCCAAACGACCTCGAACATCGTTCCATACTGGTATGGCCAAATCAAGGGTTTCACTGCTGGAGGATCGCTGTGCCTGACACCACCCCCGACGACCAGGTCGTCCCCCGAGGGCGGCCCGCTGCGCTCCGCGTGCTCATCGTCGTCGTCGGGCTCGAGTTCCTGGCGATGGCAGCCGTGACCGTCTTCCTGCTCGTCGAGCTGCTCACGACGCCCGCGACGAGCATCGCGTCGGCGGTCGCGCTCCTCGTGCTCGCGGTCCTGGCGACCGTGTGGCTCGGTGCCATGCTCGTCGGACTGCGGAGCGGACGGGCCTGGGTCCGGAGCGGGATCATCGTCTGGCAGGTCCTGCAGGGTGCACTCGCCATCGGTGCGTTCCAGGGCGTCTTCCGCGTGCCCGCGGTGGGCTGGGCGCTGCTCATCCCTGCGTTGCTCGCGATCACCCTGGTGCTGTCGAAGTCCGTGACCGCGGTCCTCGCACGGCGCGACTGAGGGCAGACCCCCGGCGCCGCCCGAGGACCGGGGTCGGACGCGGTCAGACCAGCCCGAGCTTCTTCCGCAGGCTCGCGACGTGGCCGGTCGCCTTCACGTTGTAGAGCGGCAGCTGGACCGAGCCGTCCTCGTCGACGACGATCGTCGAACGGATGGTGCCGGTGACGATCTTCCCGTAGTTGTTCTTCTCGCCCCAGGCCCCGTAGGCCCGGTGGACGGCGAGGTCCGGGTCGCTGAGCAGCGGGAAGCTCAGCGCCTGCTCGTGGTGGAAGCGCTGCAGGGCGGGCAGCTCGTCCTTCGAGACGCCGAGGACCTCGTACCCGGCGGCCTGCAGGGACGACATGTTGTCCCGGAAGTCACAGGCCTCGGTCGTGCAACCGGGGGTGGAGGCGGCCGGGTAGAAGTAGACGATGACCTTGCGTCCGCGCAGGTCGGCGAGGGCGTGCTCGGTGCCGTCCTGGTCGGGGAGGGTGAAGTCGGGGGCGGTGTCGCCGGCGGCGAGACGGTCGCTCAAGTGGGGCTCCTGTTCGTTCGGCGCCCCGAGTGGTCAAGGGCACGCACAAGTCATGCTATTGTTGATTCCCGTCGCGGGGCGCACGCCGAAGCGGCAGGACAACTCCACACACGCACCTCTAGCTCAATTGGCAGAGCAACTGACTCTTAATCAGTGGGTTCTCGGTTCAAGTCCGAGGGGGTGCACCACACGAAGACCCCGACCGATCCGGTCGGGGTCTTCTGCGTTCGCGGACGACACTCCCGGCGCTGACCGCCCGCGCAGCGACACGCCCGACCACCGGATCGGGCCGACCCCGACCCCGACCCCGATCCCGACCCCGATCCCGATCCCG